>NZ_AEXS01000015.1:0-685 GCF_000204455.1 Paenibacillus sp. HGF5
CGTATTATTAGGTCAGCCAGAGATTTCTGGTTGGCCTATTTTTGTAGGCATTATACGATGGTGGTATCCGGGAGAACGAAGGTGGCTTAGGGACGCAGATCCCGTCAAAAAAACGGTTCTCTCACTACCGTCCAACGACTATGTTTGAGCTGGTAGAGGCTTTAGACCTCGCATCACAAGCGAAGCTATGGGGTTGGAGACCATGTGGGAAGGCCGGTAAATCGAATCAAGGAGGTTATTATGCAGCCAGTAGTAGGAATAGACGTGGCCAAAGGGGTTAGCGTTATCCAGGCCTTTATCGGTCGCGAAAAACCCTTCGGGAGGATGGAGAAGCTTCATCATGGGCCGGAAGGTTTTGAACAGCTAGGGGAACTGTTAGGAACACTCAAACATAAAAGTGGCGTCGAGCCCGTTGTTGTCCTTGAGGCGACCGGACATTACCATCGAAGTCTGGTAGGGTATCTTAAACGCAGTGGATGGACTCATTACATCGTCAACCCTCTGCAAGCCAAACGATCGAAAGGCACGCAACTTCGCAAGGTGAAAACAGATGCAGCAGATGCATGGCATTTGGCTGAGATGTACTACCGAGGGGACGTTAAAGCGCATCGAGAGTGGGAGGAAACCTACACCGAACTTCAACACTTAACGAGGCAACATGAGTTTGTAACCGCGATGTACGTAC
>NZ_AEXS01000014.1:0-7749 GCF_000204455.1 Paenibacillus sp. HGF5
CTCGCCTACTGTAATGGCCACATTTCCCTTTTTGCGTCCTGTTTCTGCGTATTTGTGAGCCTCGGGGATCTTAGGTCCGATTCGGTTAACTTCTGTATTAATCGACCATTTGAAGTCCAAAAAAGAAGCCTTTGTCATCAACACGACTTCGATCCTTGGTTTTGTACCATTAGCCGCAACTGCTATTTATTCCGCAACAAAGGCAGCGCTTCATAACTATACGCTGTCTCAAAGATACATGCTCAAAGACACTTCGGTAAAAGTGATAGAAGTTGTGCCACCGTGGGTTCAGAGCAACAACGATGAACCGCGTGCGATGCCACTTTCGTCATTCATTGATGCGACGATAAAAGTACTTGGTATGGATACAGACGAAGTTCTGGTCGAAGAAGCGAAAATGTTTCGAAATAACCCTGGCCCGAACGAAGGTGTTTTTGTGACCCACCTTAACGATACGATGAAGTCTGAACCTCCAAAGATTCATTAATCCACCTATCTTTTAATTTCTAAAATTCAGATGAACATCACTGTGATGGCTCTAATCACAAAAGGCCCTAATGCGATGTAACGAGGATGCTCCAAAATACGATAACCCTATGTACCTTTTCAAACGTTACCATATTCCGGAACCTGCACACATATATACAAATCCATAGCTTACTAGAAATTCCGCAAAAAACTTGCCCTTACTTATGATACGGTTCAACGTATCATCTAGAGCGCGAATTTTGGTGCGACTAAAAGGTAAGCCTATTCAAAACCGCCCATCCGATCACCGGATGGGCGTTTCTTACTTCCTACTTCTCTTGCTCCTTTATCACCTGCTCAATCCCGAGCAGAATCAGCTTCAAGCCGAATTCGAACGCCTTGTCGGTACCCATTAGTTCGAACAGCCCGTTCGTGAACATTCTCCGGAACAGTCCCGCATCCGTCTCGCTCATGGAATCCAGAAGGCGAGTCATTTCCTCACCCGGAAGCGCTCCCGCTCCATGGTCCTTAAGAATCGCGGAGACATTGCGCTGGTGCTCATAATCATCCAGAACGAAGTTGAAGACATAATTCATAATCGTAAGAACCGTTTGTATTTTTTGCTCTTGCTCAAGCGGCGTCGATTCCACGCAGAGCAGCATACGGTTGGTGAACCGGATGATGTCCGGTTCGTGGGGCAGCGTCGACATCATGAGCTGCGTGGAGCAAGGATACCGGCTGAGCACGCTTCGGACCGTTACCGCAAGTCCCTTCAGCTGCTCCTTCCAGTCCCCCTCGGAGTGGTACTCCTCCAGAATGATTTTCGATACCTGGTTGGCCAGACGCTGGTAGAGATTCTGCTTGCTCTTAAAGTACCAGTATATAGAGGGAGCCTGAATCCCTAGCCTAACGGCCAATCGTCTCATGCTGAATTTCTCGATCCCCTCCTCACCAAGTAACTCCCACGAGGCTTCCAAAATCCTATCCTCCGAAATCTGAGGTTGCTGTTTTTTCATCGTTCTCCGTCCTTTTATCTAACAGTGTAAGTTTATTCTTTACAGGTTCATAGGTTCATGATATCATCTAACACTGTAAGGTTCAATCTAACACTGTAAGATTAGACCTAGAATAAATAAAGAAAGTAGTGACCCGCATGGATGCAGAAAACCTCCATTACTTTGAAAAAGCCCCGGTCGCAAAAGCCGTAGCTCACTTCGCTGTACCTATGATGCTAGGCACGTCAATGAGTGTCATCTATTCCATCTTGAATGCCTATTTCCTTGGTACACTTGACAATACCGCCATGTTAACCGCACTCGCATTAACCTTGCCGTTATTCGCAATTATTATGGCGCTAGGCAACTTGATTGGCATGGGTAGCGGTACATTCATCTCCCGTTTGCTGGGTGAGAAAAAATATGATGATGTAAAGCATGTATCTTCATTCGCTTTTTACAGCAGTTTGGTTCTCGGTCTGATTGTGATGGCCGTCGGTCTTCCGTTGATCGATCCCATCGTTTATGGTCTGGGGGCAACGCCTGACTCCTTCGGATTCACGAAGGACTATGTCACGATTATGCTTATCGGTTCACCAATCGTCGTATTATTCTTCACGCTGGAGAATATCGTGCGCTCGGAGGGTGCAGCCATCACATCGATGATCGGTATGATTCTTAGTGTGGTCGTCAATATTATTTTCGATTCGTTCGTCATCTTCGTTTTTCATTGGGATGTGATTGGTGTAGCGTCTGCTACGGTCATTTCCAACTTGGTTGCGAGTGTATTCTACGCCTTCCATATTGGATACAAGAGCCAATTCTTAACCGTCTCCGTAAAATGGTTCAAGGCTTCCAAGGAGATTCTGAGCAATGTATTCAAAATCGGAGTTCCCGTCTTTATTAAGGGCACCTCCTGCCTTTTTATACACAGTGAAGCCAAAAATTTCACCGTCACTTGTGGTAAGGCTCAATGTGTTTGAACTTCAATTATCCTGCCCGTTAGCTTAATGAGTTTGCATGGAAACATAGTCTAATCGGTAATTGGCTCATGTTCTTGTCCTTTTCGGCAATCGGTACAAGTTCTTGTCCTTGGCTCGGGACAAGAACTTGTACCGATAATACAAAAAAACCGCTAATAAAGCGACTTTCAATGGGTCTATATTCTTGTCTACCGACAATAAACGTGAAAATACCTGCCCCTCTCCCGGGCAGGTATTAAAGGTGAATCGTATGAATGGCTTACCAACATCGATCACTAAATATTAGTCCAGGAGGCTGTAGATCTGAATGCTCTCCACCTTGCCATCTTTGATATGAAACGACATCACATCCACATAATTGGATGGCTCGTAACGGAAGTCATCCTCCTCATTAGGGGCTCCATCACCAAGCAGTTTCCCCTCAGGGTAGGCGTTTTTGAGTGTATCCAGACTATCTCCTGTTTTAATGTTTCGCACTGTCGCGTACTTAGGATCTGTAATTTCGATATGAAAGATGGAGTCTTGTTTCCCCTCCGGTATACTGATTGTTTTAATCTCCAGACCAGGATACGTATAAACCTTTTCTGTAAAACCGATTAACGTATCCATGTTTGTTCCATCGCCGGCACGGTACGTATGAGATTTCAGGTTTTCCGGTTTGCCCAGCATCTGTTCCATCTGATCTTCATTGGCTGTATCCGAAATCGCAATGGTGTGCTCATTATAGACAAAAGCAAGCTCCTTCAGCACCACATTGCCTTCCTTCTCCATGGAACCTTCCTTAATAGCTTCAGCACTTTGTCCTTCCGAATTTTCTGAAGCAGGCGCAGTAGAATTGGATGCTCCTTCGCCTTTGGCCTGTTCGTCGGGCGTGTTTTTTTCAGCCGAGTTCTGCACCGCTTCTGGCGACTTGCCCCCATTGGACAAACAGCCCGTCATCGCCATCGTTAGCAAAATACTCAGCAGGATAACAGCTGTAGCTTTGTTTATCAATTTCATCATGATCCCTCCATAAATGTGTGATTTCTTCTTATGAAGTGATTATAAAAAAAGCATTTTTTAGTCTCATAACAGAATTGTATCAATCTTGTAACGTTAACTATTTTCGCGCGTGTTTACGCACGGGGTAACACAATCGTAACGGTCGTTCCTTCCCCGATTTGACTTTCCATGTCGATATATCCATTAAACCGCTCTACAATCTCTTTGCAAATCGAAAGTCCAAGACCTGAACCGTTCGCTGTGCTTGCATTTTTTGCTCGGTAAAAGCGTTCTTGAACTCTCTCCAGCTCATCGCCCGCGATACCGATACCTTGATCACGTATCCGTATAACGACCTCGCTTGGCGTATGTGTAAGCTTCAATTCGATTAGCGATGGACTGCCTGAATATTTGATGGCATTGTCCACAAGGTTGGCGATCGCATGGGACATCAGCATTGGATTCACGTTGGCGTGGACTCTCGTCAAAAGCTTATCCACCGGTTCCGCTTCCGCCTCCCTGAACATAATCTCGATTCCTTTCTCTTTGGCCTTGGCACCCAGACTCGTTGCGACTTGCTGAATCAGTTCGTTCATTTCCGTCTTCTCTACTTCCAGTTCGTTAGAACCAGCCTTGTCGAATCGGGATAGCAACAACAGTTCATTAATCAAGCGCGTCAGCCGATCCGATTCCTGCAGCAGATGAGCATAGACTTTTTGCAGCTCCTTGTTCTCGTTCTCCCCTTCAACCAAGTATTGAGAGAAACCACGAATGGCAGCCAATGGTGTTTTTAACTCGTGAGATACGTTCGAGACAAATTGTTTCTGGTACTGAATGTAATCATGAAGCTGCCGCCCCATGGAATCCAGCCCATCCGCCAGCATGCCCAGCTCATCCTTCCGGTTTAGATGAACTCTCCGAAACTCCTGTCTAGAGAAACTTTGCGCAGCGCCAAGCAACAGCTTAATCGGCTTGGTTGTGTTGCGGGCAATCCACAGACTGGATAACGTAATCAGTACAATAAATCCGCCTGCACCCGCAAATAGGACATAACGGATTTGATCCATAATCGCATAAAAGTAGGAAATGTCCTCCACGAACTCATACACATAAGCGTTTTGGTAGTATTGATCCTGAATGGGAGTGGCAAAATAAAGCAGATGATCTTCCGTTACGGTGTAGGCGTAACTGCCGCTCAGGGCTTTCTCGATATTCTTTTCAAAAATAAGAGGTTTGCCATCATTAATGATGATGCCATCCACAGCCAAGCCCAGCAGCTGCTTGGAGCTATCATAGATGCGTACTTCCTTGCCTGAAGCTTTCAGCTTCTCCAGAGCAAGTCTGACGATTTCTTCTGTCTGCGGTTCTCCTGTCGATGATCTATGCTGTGCCAACACCTCACGGAACGACAACTCGGACAGATCCGCCTTCTCCATCATCTGTTTTTCAATGGTAATGAAGCTGTAGTGATCGATGGCTTTATTCACCGCAAAAATGATGATGCCAAAGGACAGCACGGAGAAAAATAAATAATTCAGCAGTAACCGGGTTGCATACTTCAGGCCTCGCCACCTCCAAGTTGATAGCCAAATCCATAGATCGTCCTGACATACTTCGGTTCGTCCGCGTTATCCTCCAGCTTCTTCCGTAATCGCATGATGGTCATATCCACACTGCGACTGTCTCCCATAAAGTCATATCCCCATCCGATCTGCAGCAGCTCATCCCGGGTAAAGATTTTGTCCGGCCTTTTGAGTAACGTTTCCAGAATTTTAAACTCTTTGGCCGTTAAAGACACGGGTACACCGTTTTTCAGCACCCTTCGGCTTTCCAGATCAAATGTCAGCTCTTCATGAATGATGCGTGTAGATTTCACTTCTGTTCCTTCACTTGATTCCTCCTTGCTCTCGTTTCTTCTCAGAATCACCTTGATCCGAGCGAGCAATTCACGATTGTCAAAGGGTTTGGTCATGTAATCTTCCGCCCCTAGCTCTAGTCCCAGCACCTTATCGATCACCTCATTTTTGGCAGAGAGCATGATCACAGGAACGGCACGTTTCCCGGTGATTTCCTTGCACAGGTCATATCCGGAGCAGTCAGGCAGCATCAAGTCAAGCACCACCAGGTCCGGCCCAAAAGCATCCAGCAGCTGCAGGGCTATTTTTCCGTTTTCAGCCGTTTGAACGACGTAGTTTTCTCTTCTCAGTACGAGCTCAATTAAATCCCTGATTGCGGCTTCATCGTCAATGACAAGTATTTTCTTCAATGTGCACCCCTTCTAGCCTTGTTCCCCAGCTTGAATCATCATTTACCCTCATCTTAGCACAGACGCTTTATATTCCTCCACCAACTGGAAGATGAGGTATTTTCCACTGAGCTCAACATAACTAGTAAGTAAACCCGAAGAATGGAGAACAATCCATGGATCTGCTCTGGGTACTCATTGTTGGTGGACTTATTGGCTGGTTAAGCGGCAACTTATTTGGGCGGGACGTACCGAGCGGTGTACTTGGGAACATGATTGCGGGTTTTATCGGTTCCTGGTTAGGAACAGAATTGCTGGGATCAAGGGGGCTGGTGATTGGCGGATTTCATATTATTCCAGCCATCGTTGTCTCGATTATTGCCCTGCTCATCTTCTTCGCTCTGGCACGCGGCGGACCATTTCCGAAGACGTTAACAAAAAAGAGGCGGAAACCGATACCGTCGTTCATTAGATATTTTTTATAAAGATGCTGCCAGGTCATAAGATGAACACTTTACTCTGTAACCGTTCGTCCCGTCCTTTTCACACCATATAAATCTTTTATTATGATATTAATATTTCGCAACACTGCTTGACATGAGAATGAATTATCGTTATAGTGTGAATCAATTCACACCCCGCATAAAGGAGTAATCTATGCCAAAAAGTACTTTCTTTCGTTTAGATGAAGCAAGGCGCGAGGAAATATCTAATAGCGCTATGCATCTTTTTGTTGATCATCTTTACGAGGATATAACTATGAAGATGGTTTTGGATCGTTTGTCCATGCACCCCGGAACATTTTATCGGTATTTTGAAGACAAAGATGACCTATATTGTCTCTTAATACGTAATGTGACCCAGAAAAGAGCTGCGTATTTTAATAACAGTAATGAAGATTCCCTCCTCCAGTTTTTCCTTACTGGCTTATTTGGTAACGTTAATGGCATTGTGACCGAGCCACTGAATGAGTTGGAAATCAAACTCACTGAAACACTTTTATACATTCCTGAGAACATTTTGCTTAAAATATATCTGAATGTGCTAAAGGGCGAGTCATTCCCCTTAATCAAGGACATTTTACGCCGAATGAGGGTTGATGGATATCTCCGACCTGATATTGACGACGACCTGATTTCTTTTATGTTTGAGTCGATGCAGTTTAATTTAGTCATGTTTTTTAGGGAATTCGATATTAAGGACTCTAAGCTGCAACATAAGATTAGCAAGTATTTTGCTGACTTTATGAGTCATGGGCTGCTTGAAGATCATAAATATGCTGAAATGGTTCGCGATCTCAAGAAAGCCAAGGAGTAGAAGTAATATGTATTTCACACGCGCCACTTTTAGTATTAGGGGGGAACAAGAAAATGAAAACTTTTGACGCATTTCCGGAACCAATTGGCAGCTATGCTGTCGGTCGAACCCAGATGGATTTTGAGTATACGGCATCAGATCATTCAAAAAGAGAACTGACGGCGTTTGTGTACTATCCGTCCGACAGTAGCGAAGGTAAGACTACATCAACGTACATGTTTCCAGAAGTCTACGAAATGCTTGATGAGCAGCCACTTCTCGCTGCGTTGAAGGATGCTTACTCTATAGATATCAAGACCCAGTGTTACGACGATCTTGCTCTCTCCGGGAAGGAAAAGCGCTATCCGGTATTATTCTATGTTTGCGGCGGGGGCGGTTCTCCAGAATGGGGTACCGTGATCTGTACTGACTTGGCAAGCATAGGATATGTTGTGGTAAGTATCGGGCATCAGAATAGCACGATGTATAAGCGTAAAGATAGGCGCCTGTTTAATGTATCAAAGGATTTTTCGGATGTCATTATGGCGTTTTCTGAAGATCCTGAGATGGTGGCGTTGGCTGGTAAGATGGAGATGCGGCCTGACGATGAAATAGCCATTGAGATGTGCCAAAACGTGCTTACACTGCCGATACTTGCCAAGTTAACAGAGTATAGCGAATTACAGGCAGAAGATGTAAGGTATGTAGCCGATTATCTTTATAAACTGGACTCTGGAGAGCTGAATTCCATCTTTAAGGGCAGATTGTTGCTTGACATCGG
>NZ_AEXS01000013.1:0-4457 GCF_000204455.1 Paenibacillus sp. HGF5
GGAGCGGGCCAATCTGATGGTAGGGGAATTCATGATCCTGGGCAAACCCCAGGCGGCTGTGTTTAAGCTTGAGAATTGCGGCGAGATTTTGGAGGAAGTGCTTCATTTGTTCGCCATTCAGGCGAGCCTTGGCGGCATAAAGATGACTCAATGCTTCGGCCGGAATGCAACGATTCTGTGCGACCGGAACCAGATCAAGCAAGTTTTTCTCAATATCCTGAAAAATGCGATGGAGGCCCTGCCGTATGGAGGAAATATTCACATCCAGATGGATGTTGAGGATGGGTATCAGCGCGTGACCTTTACGGATAACGGCTCCGGCATGACGGAGGACGTGCTTCGGCGGATTGGGGAACCCTTCCATACCACCAAGCCGGACGGCAATGGGCTGGGTATCATGATCGTCCAGCGCATCATGGAGAGCCACAATGGCCGGATCGTCATCCGAAGCGAGGAAGAGCGCGGAACATCGGTTGAGATCCGTCTGCCGGTCTCGGGCCAGAGCCTTTCTAATTAATCTGATTAACAATTAAGGTTATGCAGCATGATGCGGATCAACAGAAACAGCGCTGGCTTAGGCCGGTCCCTGAACCTCAAAGGACAGGCGGCAGCGCTGTTTTTTTGTAATTATGAAGAATCTTAATCATTATTCCCAGTAACGGGACATGATGTCCGTAGCCCATTGGGGCTGCTTGGTCTTTGTCTTCGGCAAAAATTCTTTCATGACAGGCTTGATATCAACGACGGGAGTCCCGTCTACGGCATCCAGCCCTTTAACGAAAACGGACCTGCCCTCTCTGCTTATCAACTCCACTATGGTGGCTCCCAGCTTGTTGGGACGGTTCTTGCCGCGCTGGGCGAAGATACCGACCTTGGGAAAGCTCGGATTATTCCGCGGATGTCTCGCCGCATATTGGATGCTGTCGTCCTGGACGAGATGGAAGACATAGATGATTTCAAGGTGGCTGAACGTTTCAACCCCATCCAGGGAGCTTTCATTCCATTCTTCGCCAAGCTTGATCTCCGAGATGACATCCCCCCAGTAATCATCCTGAATCGCCTTTCTTTCGTTATGGATCGTTCCGATCGCCTGGAGCGTATACATGCTGTTACCTCCCTTAGATTTATCGTTCCTTCATATAAACTTCGGGCGTTTTACCTATCACCGCTTTAAAATCCCGGATAAAATGCGACTGGTCATAATAACCCATATCCATGGCCAGCTCCAGCACATCCTGATGATCCAGGCCTTCGAGCATTTCGGCGGCATTCTGCAGCCGGTACAAGCGAATCACCCATTTAGGGCTTACTCCAACGTATTGCTTGAACAGGCGCTGAAGTGATCTCGGGCTCATCTGGAACCATTCGCTAACCTGCTCGACCCGAATGATGTCCCGGTTGTGATGAATTTGGTCGATCATGGCATGAATCCGTTCGATCTGTTCATCCTCTTCGGGAAGAATGCGGCGAATAAGCTCCTCCATGTACCTAACCTTGTGCTCCGGCTCCTCTGCGGTCAATAGCTCCTGCTCCAGCTTATGGGGCTCAACTTGGAGAATCTCCATGGTTCCTATGGAGGAATCCGTCAGGCGGTCCATGGACGTGTTCATGAACGGATAGAATCCGCCGGGTCTGAACTTGACGCCGAATACTTGCCCCCTGCCCTCCAGATGGTGCGAATGCCTCGTGCTGGCTACGCCGTAAAAAGCGGTCCGACAGGGTTGAACGACCAGATTGGCGCAAGGATTAGGAACAACATCCTGCAGATGAGATTCGTGATCGGTTAAATCCCAATGAATGATCCAATAATGCTTGATGAAATGGGAAAGGTCCTCCGACGGGGGGACGCGCAGGAGCTGGAATTTCTCTCCGGCTTTTTTCATGTTCAAGATGCCGAGGCTGGGCTGATGAGAATGCTGAATCATGGATATAAACACCTCCCATAACTCCGTAGCAGGCCTGGATTGATGGACCACTGGCCTCCACGGGACTTGAGCTTGAAGTGCTTCCGCAGGTTGCAGCCTGTCGCATTTTTACAATACTTGGATCGCGGCTGCTTGATAACATCATCATATCACAGTAGGACAAGCTGGTTTTTCGTATTTCAAGATGGGAGGAAACTAAAATGGAGCCGTTACATTATGAGTTTTATATCGGAGCTTCGCAGGAGAAGGTATGGGATGTCTTAACTTCGCCGGAGGGAACGCGGGCCACCTTTTTCGGGAGTGAACTGAGATCTTCTTTTCAAGTTGGGGAGCCTTACGCTTATGTGGGACCGGGGAATGACGGGGAGGAGACGGTTCATGTCTATGGGAATGTTCTGGCTTATGAGCGGCAGAAGACACTGAGCCTGTCCGAGCACCCGGGCCCGTCGTATTACGCGAATCATGAGGAGCTGGAGTCCCGCATTACGTTCACCCTTGAGCCGATAGGCAATTGTACCAAGCTAACGCTCGTCAATGATCAATACACGCCGGATCATCCGTCCCGCGCCAAGGCAGCGGACAGCTGGTGGATGGTCATGAGCATTCTGAAGACCTATGCGGAGACGGGGGAGACCCTGGATTTGGGCTGGTAGCCTTATAGCAATAAATCGGCGTATGAAAGGCAGGATCCAAGGATTCCTCGGGCCGCGCACACCATGCGCATGATTCATGAATCCGTTATATATCCGGAAAAGAAATCGATTCAAGAGCCGTAATGGCTCTTTTTTTTCTTGCTTATGGGTATGTGCTTGTTCTGGATCGCGGCGTCATGATGGTTATCGCATGAGACACCAAGTCTACTCTCAAGCAGCACGCAGGGTGCATTCGTTTATGCAGGGAGGAGCGCGTTTCGCTTGCCAAATTTTCGATAGCGGTTATGATTTAGGTATCCGTACCGGCCTGCTCATGCACGGCTTCTCGGAAATGGGAAAGATGGGAGTGAAGGCATCATGACGGAGCGGACCCGCCCCCCTGTCCAGCAAATCCGTATCGGTATTATCGGAACCCGGACGATCGTTGACAAGATCATGAAGGTTATTGAAACCTTTCCTTCCTTTGACCCTGCGCCGCTGGTTTTCCAGGATGAAGACGAAGCCCCTGCACTGGCGGAGCGGATGGGGAGCGAGGTCGAAGTGTTGTTCCTCTCGGATCCGTTGTCCCAGCGCAAGGTGAAGGAGCTCGGTCAGGTCAAGATCCCTGTACATTACGTTCCCGTCACAGACGCGGGTTTATATAAAGCGCTGTTCCATGCCGGGCAGCAGGAACGACTGGATGGAGGCATATCGGTGGACACCTTAACCGAGACAATGGTGGTTCGGACCATGAAGGATCTGGGCATCCCTGCCGTACAGGCTGTCGTCTACGATGGGCCGGCTTACGCCCCGAAGAGCAGCCTGATCGCGTTTCATCGCCATCAATACGAATCCGGCGGGTGCTCTGTTGCATTCACGGGCGTGGAATCCGTGGCCCAAGAACTGACGCGGCTCGGAATACCCAATGAATGGCTGCTTCCTTCCGATCAGGATATCGTGGTATCGCTGGAGCGAGCCCTGCTGTCCACGGCATCCCGCCGCAGCTGGGAAGGCCAGATTGTGGTCGGGATGATAAATATAGACGATTTCGGCACGCAGGCGCTGAGACGGAACAGTGAGCATGAGGTGCAGAAGCTGAAGCTGGATATTCACCGGATGGTGCTCGATTACGTGGAATCCCTGGATGGTTATCTGACCCATCTGGGCGGGGATGAGTATCTGTTTTTCACGACGCGCGGCATCTTCGAACGGGAAACCGGAGGTTACAAAACGATTCCCTTGGCCAAAGACGTGAACAAAACCTACGGCATTTCGCTCAGCATCGGCATGGGATTCGGCCGGTCGGCCAGCATGGCCGGAACCCATGCGCGCATCGCGATGCGGAAGTCCAAGGAGGTTGGCGGCAACGCCTGTTTTATCGTGCGTGAGGATGGTACGCTGATAGGGCCGCTGGAAATGGCCGATCCCGTGCTGGAGGTGCTATCCTTTACGGATGCAGGGCTGATCAAGCGAGCAGAGGATGCGGGCATGACGAGCGCCTATTTGAGCAAGCTGCTGAACCAGCGCGCCCGTTCGGGTAAATACGAATACAAGGTCCATGAGCTCGCCCACCTGCTGGACATTACCGTCCGCAGCGCGCATCGCCTGCTTCAGCTGTGGACCGACAACGGGTTGGTGGAGATTTCGGGGCTCGAGAAGGTGCCGAGGGGAAGGCCGCGGCAAATCTTCCGATTTGCATTTTTGGAATAAAATATTCGTTATGTCCTATAATGGAGGATGAGGTGATGGACTTGAAGAGAACGAGTGCCCCGTTTTCCCGCTTTGAGAAAATCTTCATCTTTACGCTGCTCGGACTGGCTTCCCTTTTTATCGCTGCCTTCTTCGTGCTTCGATATATCGTGCAGAACGTTTCGTTTGCTCCCTGACATCAGGGGGCTTT
>NZ_AEXS01000012.1:0-969 GCF_000204455.1 Paenibacillus sp. HGF5
TGAAGTGCACCCCTTAGAATAGACATTGGAAAAAACCCTTGGTTATTCCGATGAATTCTAAGGGGTGTATTTTTGTGGTAATGAAAGGACAAAAGTTAAAGCAATATTCAAAAGAGGTCAAATTAGAAGCGATTCGACTTCATGTAGAAGAGAAGTGGACTTATCGGCAAATCAACGAACACCTTGGTATTCAAGACAAAGACCGAATGAAGCGGTGGATGCGAAAATATCGGGAACAAGGCGAGTTTGGATTGTTGGATCAGCGAGGACGACGAAAAGAATATATGGATCAAGATCGGTATGTCCAAAAGCTCAAACGGGAGAATGAAATGCTAAAAAAGTGCTTGGAAATCTGGATCCAGGAGGAAAGGAAGAACGCTTTACGCTCATCGAGAAAGCAGCGATTCCAAGGCAAGTAGCTGAACTATGCCAGCTCTTTCGTGTCTCTAGAAGTGGTTACTACGCCTATTTGAAGCGAAAAGGGAACGACCGAGATGCCGAGGCGAAACGGCTAATCCGTGAAGCGTACAATCGCTACGAAGGAAAGTATGGCTACCGGCAGCTCCAATTGTTCTTGTGGCAGGATGACGGTGTATGGATGAACCATAAGAAAGTGCTGCGGCTGATGCAAAAACTCGGGCTTCAAGCGAACATTCGCCCTAAACGCCGCTTTAACACGACATACCAAGCTGGAGAACGTGTGTCGGAGAATCTGCTGAAGCGAGACTTTACGGCAGAAAAACCGAACCAGAAATGGGTGACAGATGTGACGCAATACCGGGTAGGCGAGCGATGGCTGTATCTTTCGGCAGTTAAAGACTTATTCAACAATGAGATTGTAGCGTACCAACTCAGCCAACGTAACGACAATGAACTGGTTCTACGGACGTTTGCAAAAGCGTTTGCCAAGCAAAAAGACGTGACCGGATTGGTCGTTCACAGCGACCAAGGTTTCCAGTACACGTCTTA
>NZ_AEXS01000011.1:0-506 GCF_000204455.1 Paenibacillus sp. HGF5
AACTCACTCGTTGGTCAGTTTTGAAAGATCAATTCTTTCACCATGAATACGTTTGGTGGCGATGGCGGAAGGGTTCCACGCGTTCCCATACCGAACACGACCGTTAAGCCTTCCAGCGCCGATGGTACTTGGACCGAAGGGTCCCGGGAGAGTAGGACGTCGCCAAGCGTATTTTATATGGGCCCTTAGCTCAGCTGGTTAGAGCGCACCCCTGATAAGGGTGAGGTCGGTGGTTCGAGTCCACTAGGGCCCACCATTAAATACTAACTTCATATGGAAGTGGCGAGGCGTCCGGTGAATAATCGGAATGAACCTCGAAGCCATATTTCACTTTTGGAGTGAATTATGGGGCTATAGCTCAGCTGGGAGAGCGCCTGCCTTGCACGCAGGAGGTCAGGGGTTCGATCCCCCTTGGCTCCACCATAAACTTTCATATCGTTACCATAAATTGCAGGTTGAACTGCGAAATATAGTATGATATGATAATCTTCCGGTCAAAGACTGGG
>NZ_AEXS01000010.1:0-3738 GCF_000204455.1 Paenibacillus sp. HGF5
TATACCGTCGGCTTTCTGAACATGAGTCTCGGCAAAGCAATTGCGATTTCCCTCATTACGCTGCCGCCGCTGATCATGCTGATCCATTATGTGACCAAGCGTTCGCTGGCGTCTGACAAGTAAGGAGTGATCTTAAATGAAGAATTCGCTCGGCAAGCAAATTACGGTATACTCGACGCTCGCGCTGCTGCTAATATTCGCGCTCTTCCCTTTATATTGGATGGTGATCACCTCCTTCAAATCCAACGGAGAGATCTATTCCATGACGCCTACGTTTTGGCCGAAGGAATTTCTCGGAACCGCCTACGATAAGCTGATCAACGAAAAGGGCTTTATGACGAATATCAAAAACAGCATGTTCGTCTCATTGATCGTATCCTTGTTCTCGATCACGGTCAGCATGCTGGCTGCGTATGCGATCTCCAAGCTCAGGTTTCGAGGAAGAAGCTTCATCTCCAAAAGCATTCTCTATGCGTACCTGATGCCGAGAGCCGTTCTGTTTATCCCGCTGTACATGCTGGTGACGGCCATCGGCATCAACAATTCCATTTACGGCCTCATGCTGATTTATCCGACGATCACGATTCCGTATGCTACGTGGATGCTCATTTCCTATTTTAAATCCATCCCGGACGAAATCGAGGAAGCGGCCATGATTGATGGATGTTCGCGAATCCGTACGATGACCAAGATCATTTTTCCGTTATCGGCTCCAGGCATTGCGGCTACCTTCATTTTTTCGTTCACGTTGTGCTGGAGCGAATATTTGTATGCTTTGGTTGTTGTCACAAAAAGCGCTGACAAGACGATCACGCTGGGACTTTCGGATATGATCGTCGGCGACGTCTTCGCATGGGGACCCCTGATGGGTGGCTCCATTATTGCATCGATTCCGGTCATCGTGATGTATCTGTTTACATCAAAATATATGGTAAGCGGAATGACGGTAGGAGGAGTTAAATAATGAAGGCGAAGAAAGTGTTAGTAACGGCTACGAATTACTCCAAACTGTGCGCGGATGCGAAGCGGCTGCTCGAAAGCCATGGATGCGAGATCATCGAGAATCGTTTCGGACGTCCGCTAACGTTCGAGGAACTGAAGGAAGTGGTGGGATCGGTCGACGGCGTCATTGCCGGCGTGGACACTTGGAATGAGGAGATATTCAAGCTTGCGCCGCAGCTTCAAGGCATCGCCCGTTTCGGCGTTGGCGTGGACAATATCGATTTGGAGGCTGCAAGGAAATACGGAATACAAGTAACCAATGTACCTCGAGGCAATGCCAACGCGGTAGCCGAGCTGGCGATCGGATTGATGATCTCGGTCCGTCGGCATATTCCCGCGCTGGATCGATCGACGAAGAACGGCAGCTGGGAACGCTTTGTCGGCTCCGAGCTTGCTGGTGGAACAATCGGCCTTCTAGGGTTCGGGAATATCGCCCAGCTCACCGCGAAGAAGTTGAAGGGCTTTGATGTCGAAATTATAGCTTATGATAAATATCCAGATACGGCTAAAGCGTCGGAATACGGCGTTACAATGACAACTTTCGAGCAGGTGCTGGCGAATAGCGATATCGTCAGCATGCATTTACCCAGCTTGAAAGAGACGCACCATATTATGAATGACAAGGCTTTTGCCAGGATGAAACCATCCGCCATTTTCATTAACACCGCGAGAGGAGCCGTCGTGGATGAACAGGCGCTTTCCCGGGCACTGTTGTCCGGAGTCATCGCCGGGGCGGCCATCGATGTCTACGAGTCCGAGCCCGTATCCGCTGACCATCCGATTCTTCAGATCGGGAACCTGATAACGACGCCGCACACCGCAGCCGAGACTTTCGAGACGTACACGCGGGTCAGCATGATTACCGCTCAGGCATTGCTGGATATATTCGAAGGAAGGGAACCGCCAAATATACTGACTGCAAAAGGATAATGTACAACCAATGATACGAACCATTCAGGAGGGGACGCAAATGTATCAGATCATTACCGACGGCAATTGGCCGGTTATGCTAACGCCGTTCACGGAGCAGAACGAAGTGGATTACGAGGCCTTGGAGCGGCTTATCGACTGGTATATCGACCGGGGAGCCGACGGCCTGTTTGCCGTATGTCAATCCAGCGAAATGTATACTTTGACTCTGGAGGAGCGCGTATTGATCGCAGCCTTCGTCAAAGCGAAGGCTGCCGGCCGGGTACCGGTCATTGCATCGGGTCATGTATCAGATGCGTTTGAGGATCAAGCAACGGAGCTGAACGCCATGGCGGAAACCGGCGTCGACGCCGTCGTCTTAATCACGAACAGGCTCGCTGCTGCCGAGGAATCCGATGATGTGTGGCTGACGAATCTCGATAAGCTGCTCGGGCGATTACCAGAACACGTCCCCCTCGGATTGTATGAGTGTCCAGCCCCGTATCGGCGGCTTCTGACGCCCGAGATGCTGAAGAAATGCTCCGATACCGGACGCTTCCGGTTTATCAAGGACGTGAGCTGCGACCTGCAGCTGATCGGGGATAAACTCAAGGCGGTCCGGGGCGGAAGTCTGAAAATCTTCAACGCCAATACGGCGACGCTTCTGGACAGCTACCGGCTCGGCGCTTTCGGCTTCAGCGGCGTGATGGCCAACTTCCACCCCGAGCTGTATACATGGCTGTTCCGGAATTGGGAAAGCCAACCGGAAGCGGCAGAGGAACTGTCTGATTTTCTCAGTGTGTCGTCATTTCTTGAGAAGCAGCTCTACCCGGTGAATGCCAAGTATTACCTCATGCTGGAGGGCATACTGACAAACTATCGCTGCCGTTCGAGAAATCATGAGGAGTTCAGTGCCACCCAACGGCTGGAGATCGAGCAATTATACCGGGTGTCCAAACAATATGCCCGGAAGTATCCCATTTTGGCTTAAAGCGATATCGGAAAAATACGTTGAAGTGTAAAGTCGCCTATCATGGCGGCTTTTTTTTTGTAGTATTGTTAATTCAAGATTGTCTGCCCGGATACAGCCTTCACAGGATTTCATTTTGCCAAACGAGCTGAAGAGTGATTATACTATAAGAATGGATTGATGCAGCAAACCAGTTATGGTAAATAAAGGTGGTCTCATATGGCTAAGTCCGACCGGTATACGTATCAAAATAAAATGAAGCACATGGTCACCGACCTGCGCCAACAAATTAAACGCGGCACTTACGCTCAAGGCGAATATCTACCATCGGAGATGACCCTGATCGAGCTGTATGGACTGAGCAAAAATTCTGTCCGGCAGGCGCTGGATCAGCTGGTTCAGGAAGAATTGATCGTGAAAGTACCCCGCGTAGGCACCCAAGTAGTTGCAGCTTCCCGGCAAACCCGTAAGATTCGTTTCGGTTTGTACCCTTCCCTATATGCGGAGGCCGAAATGGAATATGTGCTCGCCTTATATCATGAGCGGCATCCGGAGATAGCTGTGGAGATTGTGGACCTTCCCTACGAACATCCGGAAAGCATCGCCAATCTGATGAGGCTTGGCATTGTGGATGTGCTGTCCGTCAACATCCAGGATATGATGCATTTTCAGGAGAACGGCAGTACCGGTCTGTTTCATCGTCAAGAGCCGCGCGCGTCTACATATACTTTTTTGCACGGCCCGTTCATGGATGCCGAAGACCGGCTGGCGGCGCAGCCGTTCATTCATTCTCCCGTGCTCTTGGCCTACAATAAAGAGCATCTGCGGGAAAAGCGCCAGTTCGAGCCGGACAGCAG
>NZ_AEXS01000009.1:0-106849 GCF_000204455.1 Paenibacillus sp. HGF5
TACAATTTTTTTATTACGTCTCCAAAAGACCCCAATTTCATCTACAACAGCATCAGCATCATTGTCACTAATATTTTTTAGAGCATTGATTAATATAGTTCTATATTCAACTTGAATATTAATTAATTCGTATAAAAGAAGATTATTGTTCATATTCTTTTACTCCTGCCGACAAATGCGAAGGGATTCCATATAATTCTTCTAAAACATTGAGTGTTTTATTCATAACACTTACACAATCGTGCCAAACGTTTCTCAGTTTCTGGTTATTTTCTATATCTGGAACACAATGATACTGATGTGAAGGTGTATTACACTTAATTAATGAACTTTCACGAATCGCTCCCCATAGTCCATGTTCAAACGCAGAGTCATAGTCATAATAAAAATCAAATAGCTCCTTCTCATCCACACTCATAGCCTTTCCTCTAATATTTTGTTTATCAAAGTAGGTAGTATCCATGTCTATAAATTCTTTATTTTTATACTCATTTACTAAACTATCCATATATTCATAAGAAACATGGCTATATGACAACTCTTTTTCCAATAGTCTAAAACGTTCAACAATGAGTTTGTATTGACCAATTCCGTAATACTGATACTCTGTCCATATATCAGCATGTAATGATTCGTTTTTAAGTAAATATTTCATCATTATGTAATCCTCTATTACAGTACGAACAATACCCCTGCCTGAAATTGTATAGAAGAGTTCATGTTCAACCAACTCTATTAATCGTTTGTAAGAATACGTGGTTATTCCCAAGAGAACCAGCATTTTATTATCAAGTGGATTTGCTGATATAAGCAAATCCGTATAATATTCAAGTATTACTTTTACTCTGCTCATGTATTCTTTTGTATCAGGTAGCTCACTGGACATATCTATGTAAAACAACTTACAATCACTCATTCTACTAACTGCCTCCCAAAAGAAATCTAAATATTTTCCATCAAAAGGATCAATTTCGTTCTGCAGCATTTCCATTGACCTTACCGTTGGACGTATCATTCTCATTCTTTCATCTTCATGTGATAATGTAGGATACTCAAGAAGCATTGTCATAGATTCACGTTGCATTTGTAACTTCCCTGACAGTACAACGAAATACACTATAATAAATCTAACGTCAGTAGAAAGATATGATTGATGATCGCTGGTTTCCTCCATTACAGAATTTATAGTTTCTACCCTTTCATCAACTGACATATTTGATTGGAACTTTGACGAAAAAACCGGAAAGTTAGAATAGGTAAAGATAGTAGTTAAAGGTGATAACACTTGAGCATCAATAACAGTTAATAAGAAACTAAATAATTTTGTTTGCTTTTCCGTTTCAAAGTTAAGAATCCTCGAAAATTTTGGAGTAATTAATGTGGGATCTTGTTCCTTAAGTTTATTGAGAATGATGTTGCATTTTACTAGTCCTTTTTCTCTACCATAAAAATTAATAATAAGAGCTATCCATAAATATTCTGGCAACCTTCCATGATACCATGAATTTTCTCTGCCGATTTCACTCATTAACTCATTCCAAGGCGTGATAAATTTTCCTTTTTTGAAAGTATGATCTGAAAGTTTGCTATGATTCATAAGTCCCCTCCATTTACACACTAAGTATAAACTATTTATTTGTGTTATCTGTTATTGCCCGAATTTCTTATAACGTTCCTGTATCCACGACGTCCCACCGACTTAAGGCCCGTTAGGAGCCGGCCGCGATGCGGTTAGTCGGTCTGGATGTGTCCGCTGAATCTGCTTCTCTGGGGCGATCGCTTCTCGCGGACCGAGGAGCCGCCAGGCTCCGATGCGTGGATATGATGTTACCTGATGCTCAGGCCATCATTGAATTTACTTCAAATTTAGCTCTTATTTATCTTAGAGGTACCTTCAAGTTAAGAACCTTCCTTGATACTTATCGTTGAATAATCAATAAAAAATCCAAATAATCCTATAACTTTCATCTCATATATAGTATTTGAATATGAATAGTGATCCTCTACCTGCATATAAATACCTGCACTTCTTATATGTCTCGAATTCCATTCAATGTTCTTATCGCCATCTTTACAAATCATACCATTGGGAGTCGATGTACATGAAATACTGTGTTTATCTGATAACCATTTAAAATAATCATCATCATTCGGACAAGTTAGTATTGAAATGACGAAAATTAGACTTACTATTGAAAGGGTCCAAACAATTATTCGTTTCATAGATCTCCTTTCAACTCTTAAAAATTTATTGTTGCCTTATTTATTCGAACTTTAGATTTCTTATAATTTTTTCGTTGAATTTATTGGTTTATACAAGCTAGCCTGTGTTTCAGGTAACGTTCCCGTATTCACGAACCCGAGAGCCTTAAGGCAGCTTTGGCTGCCTGCCGCGACTGCGGTTAGGTTCGCAGGGTTGTCCGCCTGATTCACTTCCTCGAAATACCTCGGGCGGACCAAGGGTCGGCCAAACCGGTCCGCCGCGTGAATACTTTGTTATCTGATGCGGGTGCCTTCTTGAGAAACATTCAATAATCTTATTTAGTTCTTTGAACTTCCTTTATAATTGGTTCTGAAACTGATGCAACATCTACGACATGGTTAAGACATGAGATGCCAAAATGCTTGAATGGGCCTGGGTAATCTTCAGATGCAAATGTTCCAACTTTAATGAAGTCTAGGTACCTGGATTTACTATAAATTCTAAAGATTTTACCTTCAAACTCTTCGTAATCATCCCATGAAGTGTAACTTTCATTTCTAACAGAATATCCAATATACCATTCAAAATCCATTTGTATAAAAGGTAATGTTTCATCTACATCAATCGAATAGGTATCTTCAATTTCTATTTCTCCAATTGTTATCGTTTCAGGAGTTTCACTAGTTCTACTTCGACTAAAGAGTAATCTAAGTGTGTTCTCTTCAGGCTCAAATATCTGCTCGAGATATATATCCTTTAAATTCAACAAGTCAGAATACTTCAAATGAGTCACTTCCTTTATTGAACTATATCGCTCTTGCACGGTTTCAGATAACGTTCCCGCATCTGTGACGCGACCCGGCCTGAGATAGTTCTTATCTTAGGCCGGGCCGTGTGTTGTCTGAATATACGCCTATGAGCTTGCTTCTGACAACCAAGGGGCGAAAGCCCTGCAGCATAGATGCATTGTTAAGTGATGTTACTGCCTTCTCTGTATTTACATTCTCATAACTATTATGTGTCCGCCTGATTCTGCTCCCCTGGCAATTCCCGTCGGGCGGACCGAAGGAGCCGTAAGGCTCCAAAGCGTGGATATGTTGTTATAGGATGTTCGGGCCTTCCTCGAGTCACTTAAAATGTTTCACTTTCGTTCCTTTTTAATATTTCATATGCAATATTTAGGATAGTCTTATCACGCAGAATCATGAACTTTGTTGAATAATCATTACAGTTTATCAATGACTCATTCATCAATTCCATTGCCTTATCTAATGTCATCCATTTAACCACCATTCCAAGTTGTTTTTCGCTTTCGCTAAGGTTTACAGCGCTGACTCTTCTCCTTGCATATGCTATCCAACAATAGGATAATTGCATAAAATCATTTTTCATCTTATGTTCTTCAATATATCCCAGTTTATGGAATACTTTTGCTTCATAACCAGTCTCTTCTCTAATCTCTCTTAAAAATGATTCATCTTTTGTTTCTTTTTCTTCGATTCCCCCACCTGGCAATTTGTATAGATTAATTTCTGACATATACATCATAGCTGCATTCATTTCTTCATCAATTAGGACACCTCTTGAAGCATATCGTGATACCGACTCAATCAATTCAGGAGTTCCACCGAAAATATCACTATCAGTAATTCTTCTAATTAATTTCATCAGATCAATCCTTTTTTCGATGCCTCTATTCGAGCATTACAAAGATCACCAGTTGCCTGGCTCAGTTTGTTTATATGTTTTGCCCGAATTTCCTATAACGTTACCGTATTCACGAACCCTCATCGACTTAAGCCCCAAAAGGGCGGCCGCGACGCGGTTAGTCGGTGCAGGGTTGTCCGCCAGATTTAGGTTCCCTGCCAATCCCCCCTGGCGGACCAAGGATCGGCTTTAGCCGATCCGCAGCGAGAATATAATGTTATAAGATGTCGGCACTTCTTCGAATCACTTACAAATCCCCTTGACTAGGTTTCCATCCGATCTTTTGACTCCATGTATTAGCCTTCTTTATAATTTCCCATACGATTTCAGTCTTGGCTTCTACAATTGTTCTCTTTGATCTCTATGCCGGTTTGCTAATTCATATTTCTTCCTTTCATATTGATCTCTATCATCTTCATGAGTTCTTAAGTAATCTCGAAATAATAAATTGAATTGTTCAGACCAGCTACCTGCTTGCCTTACATGAATATGGGTTCTTCTCGTCCCGGGTGCTTCTCTGAAGTACCTCTTAGTCAAATCATCATTATCCGAACGATATCGATATCCTAAAGATGCAAGTCCGGATATGATTGTCTCTATATTGCCTAAATCACTTACAGATATCTGAATATCAATAATGGGCTTCGCTGCTAAACCAACTACTGCCGTCGACCCAATATGATCAATTCTATGTATATCAGAACCAATTTTCGCTACGATCTGAGCTCTTAATTCATTAAAGAGACTTAGCCAATTATCCCTATACGGTTCAATAATCACTGGAGCCTTCAACGAGATCACCAACTCTAATTATTTTTTACGCTATTCCCCGATTTCTTATAACGTTCCCGCATCTGTGACGCGACCCGGCCTGAGATAGTTCTTATCTTAGGCCGGGCCGTGTGTTGTCTGAATATACGCCTATGAGCTTGCTTCTGACAACCAAGTGGCGAATGCCCCGCAGCATATATGCGTTGTTAAGTGATGTTTCTGCTTCTCTGTATTTACATTCTCATAACTATTTAGATTAAATATTGTTTTTCTATGTATTCTAGTTATTTATAATATTCTATTGGTATTTTATCATGTTCTATATGATATAATTTTCTAGTACAATATACGGCTATAAGGGCGGTCGGCTAATCTCCCAGAAGGGAGGTGATGCCCATGGAGGTCAAAGATGCACTTTCCTTAATGTTCATGTTTGGCATGTTCATTTTGGCATTGCTCACCTACATGAAAAAGAAATAGACCGCCCTGGCTAGGATAACGGTCTATTTCCGACCCATCTTACGTGGCCGACTGCTCTTTATGCAGTTATTGTACTTTGGAGTCGTGTTAGCGCACGGCTCCTTACTTATTCTTACCTCAGTATAACTCATTTTATAACGCTTTTATAGGTTTTGTTGATTATTTTTATTTATATATGGTCTGCAATGTTGTCTGCAGTAACTTCACTTAACGTTTATGTATTCCCGAACCCGAGAACCATAAGGCCTGAAGGGCCGGCCGCGACGCGGTTAGGTTCGCAGGGTTGTCCGCCAACGCTTCCCTGTAGCTGAATATACTCCGGAGTGAATTCGCTTCATCCTCGGCGGACCAAGGAGGCGAATGTCCATGCTGCGGGAATGTGGTGTTATGTGAAGTACCTGACTTCATGAATTCTCATTCAAAAATCCACTTTTCTCCATAACCATCATTATATCTTTCAGGGGTTTGATCATGAATATTATTAATTGTCTTAACAGCTCTGTACCATGCCACATGCTCATTACTGTCTTTTGTATATGTTATCTTAAATAAAATGTTGTAATTGCTAACTTCATAGTTAAATGGTGTTGTAAAGTCCTGTTCTTTTAATTTTTCTATAGTTATTACATGCCCGCCGCGAAATTCAATTACTTTGTTTATTTCCTTTTTCAAATTATCCTCATGTAAATTAGAAATGATAAAAATAATCGGACTGCAGATAAGCATAGTTATCGCTATTATTCCAACTACGATACTCTTCTTCTTCCTAAGCATGACAGCTAGTATAATGCCTGAGAGTAATACAAATAAAAGAATGAATAGTAAAATATTACTCTGGTATCCCATAGTTATTTCCTTCCTCAGGTATTTCCCATAACGGCTCTGTATCTGCGAACCCGAGAGGCTTAAAGGAGCGTAGTGACTGGGTCCGACGGACTTAGCCTCGCAGGGTTGTGAGCTGATTCCACTTCTCTGCTATTACTTCTTGCGAACCAAGGGCGTAGCCCCAGCGTACTTTCTATGTTATAGGATGTCAGTGACTTCTTTGAATCATCTACATATCGAAGTTTATTTACTTAAGATACCAATTAATCATTGTAGCTTCATTACATTCAATTGCTTCCCAACCTGCCCTAAGAATTGTTTCCTTCGTGTTTATATCATTGGTTAACATGAGTGTAATAAATGAATCATAAACACTTAAAAATGCTGTATCATTAGTTTCGTCCGTTACAATAATTTCTGAAGGTGCCATTTCATAAAAGTTTCCAATTGTAATATCATCTACTAGTATTTCGCCACTTGTATCAAATATCGGCTCTGAGTATTGAATTTTAGTAATTCCCCTTGATTTAAACACTTCAATTATTGTTGGAATTAAGAACTGAGAGATCTTATCTTCGTTAGGCAAATATACGTCCTCTTGCAACCCTAGTTTAAGTTTCTCCATTAAATCAGAACTTGCATAGAATTTATTTAATGCTGATATGTATGTTTTCATCGCTAAAGCTAAACTTCTTAAATCTTCAAGTTCAGTTAGCTTTAATATTTGACTCCACAAAACAGGTTTACCATACTCAATTATTTCCTCATTTGTTGGGTATGTATATTCAAGGCCACTAATTTTTTTATTGTTGTACCAGCCTTGCGGCATTTGAATAAAAGGATTAGTAATGATTAAAGCATATTTATATTGACCTTTGACCTGATTTAATATTGATGTTTCGTCATCAATCCATATGTAATCAAGCATTTAATTACATCCTTTATTTTTATTGATTTGCGCTGATTTCCTATAACGTTGTTGTATCTACGAACCGAGAGGCTTAAGGTTAGCCTCGCAGGGTTGTGAGCTGAATCAACTTATCTGCCCAGCTCTTCTTGCGAACCAAGGCCGAACGGCCCGCAGCGTAGATACGATGTTATCGGATGTTCTTGACTACTTCGAATTACTAACCTAAGTCCTTCAATTCATAATAAGCGTCTCTAAGCCATGGATGAATAACTCTAAGGTTATCTCGCTGTTTCCATAAAAAATCAATATATTCGAATGCTGCATCGTTCAAAGAATGATCTAGTTTCTGCGTAATCTGAAATAAATATGGAGGTTCCCCATTTTGGTCCCATTCAATCTTATCTGCAACAAATAAAACCTTGTCTAAAATAGTTGAATTTTTCTTTAGTGTCGTATGACATCCAACTGCATCAAGAATTTCCTGATCCATAATATTAAATATATCTCTAGCCATTTCTTTAGATATCTTCTGATGAATTATCATTGGAAAAGCCTCTTCTTCAGATAGTACTTCAATACCTAGATCATAGGAAACTTGAATCCTTACATCGTTAGAATAAACCGCACTTATATCATGTAAATATCCAGCAATTTCAGCTGAATCTGCATTAGCATTAAATCTTTCCGCTATCTTTCTTGCCTCTTTCCCCACCCTGACACAATGCTCCGCAGTTTTAGGGCAACCGTTGTTCACTAAAAAAATATATATGTCATCCTTGAGATTTCCGGATAAAGTATTTATAACAAGATTATTATATACTGACTTCATAAGCCCTCCTAAAACGTATTAACCGCACGCAAGAATTTCCGATAACGTTCCTGTATTTACGAACCCGAGAGGCTTAAGGCGCGAATTCGCTGGGTCCAGCGGACTTACTCTCGCAGGGTTGTGAGTTGAATTAGCTTCTCTGTCTACCTCTTCTTGCGAACCAAGGACGAAGCGCGCAGCGTAGATACTGTGTTATGCGATGCTTCGGCTTCCTGAATTTTCTTACACCAAGTATTTGTTCTTAATGTAATCCATTAGTTCTCTATATTCTTCCCAGAATTCATTATATTGACCTTCGAACTGTTCCCAACCAGTTATATCTACATTCTTACCTATAAAATAATCAATGGACTGTTTTGCAAATTCATAGACTATTTCAGCATACATAGACATTTTTAATGTAACTTGAATATCCCCAAAGTTTATATGTTCATCTTTAATAAATTCACTTAATGTAACTTCATCATCGGAGATGGTAACTCTCCATTTAATATTTGATGGACAAAACAGCATATATGCCCCACAACAATTAATCAAAGTTTCTTCAAATATTCCTGCTGAATAATATCTAGGTGGGGGTACTTCAGCATTTGGAAATCCATACCTCACAGTTCTCATTAACGAAATAGCTGCTTCATTAATAACCCAATCACCATCATCTTCATTCGAAATCACTGTTGAATTCACCTTTAAAAATATCTGACCGTGAGAACATGGTTCTGCAAGGTCATCTGTTAAGAAATGTTGGTTTAACATTCTTAATTCAAATCGACTCATATTTGATAGTCCCTTTATATGTTATTTGATTTTTCGAGGTTTCGCATAACGTTCCCGTATTCACGAACCCGAGAGGCTTAAGGTGACAACGTCGCCGGCTGCGCTTGCGCAGTTAGCCTCGCAGGGTTGTCCGCCTGGCTCCACTTCCTTGCCAATAGCCTCTGGTGGACCAAGGGATGACGAAAGTCGGCCCACCACGTGAATATAATGTTAGCTGAAGTACCCTGAGTTGCCCCCAAATTAGTACTTCTCATATAAATTGATCTTCCAACCATTCTTCCATTCTATGTATCTAATATGCTTGTATCCCATATCAATATAATATCGATTTAATCTAGCATTCTCAGCCATACAATCGAGTCTTATGTTTTTACCTGAGTTTCTAATATATACTTCAGCCCAATTAATTAACTGTCTGCCTATTTCACTCCCGATATGAGCTCTACTTACCGCGAATCTATGGATATATCCGGAATTGTTATTGTCAAGTTCTTCCCATAGAATCGGATCTGACCAACAGATATATAAGGTTCCTACTACTTCTCCGTTCATTCGTGCTAAATAAAATTCAAATCCGCTATCGAAGCATTCATGAACTTGATTAATATTAAAATGATCCGGATTCCATTGATTAATCCCTTTAGATTGAATCCATCTAGCAGACCCTTTCCAAAGATCAAGTATACTTTGACTATCAGTTTTAGTTGCCCGATGAACTTTGATCTGTATGTTTATACATTCTTCCTTCATTAAATTCACCCCATAATCAAAGAGCATCGTATTCCAGCTAACGTTTCGTATATTCACGACGCCCGGCGAATGCCGGGTGTGTCTACAGCAACTACTTCTTCGAAGCCGCTTCTGGGACCGAGGGCGACAGCCCGATGCGTGAATATGGTGTTAGCTGATGCTGATAACTTCTTGAAATATTCTTTATCTGATTTGTATGTGTATCCAATATCTTTTAATTTCTATTTCTATTACTTCTTTCGAATCAGGTTACATTCAGGATAATGTCCTTTAGTTCAATCAGAGTCTTGATTCGATAACTGGCCTGTGAGAAATCATGTGTTTTTGTGAAGTCGTTATGGACAATAGCACAGTCAATACCAGCTGCCACGGCTGATTTCAACCCTCTGTTTGAATCCTCTACAACCAGGGTCTCTTCTTTGGTAGCTCCGAAGCGCTTTAGGCCTGTCAAGTATGGTTCCGGGTGCGGCTTGGTGCGCTCGTAGTCTTCGCGAACAAGGATGAATTCCATGAATTGTCTAATCTGGCGTTCTTCATGAATGAGTTGAAAATCAGCACGTTTTGCAGTAGTTACGATGGCCATGCGGACGTACTTTGACAGTTCGGCTAGAGTTTCAACTACGCCTTCAATCTCAATGGCTTCTGTTCTTAGATATTCCTGATAATAGACGTTTCGGACCTCACGCTGCTTGCTAATGGTCTGTTCATCAATACCTGCCACCCTTGCTTGGGACCAAGTTCCCAATGACTGGGTCATGTCGTGGAGGTATTGATCTTTATCTAACGTAAATCCAATGTCAGCCAATGCGCGTTCACCCGCTTTGTAATACCAGAATTCAGTATCAACCAGAACGCCATCATGATCGAAGAGTATGTATTTTTTCATTGTTTCGTTCTCCATTTCACTTGTTTTTCATAGCATTATTCCGGTTTCAGCTAACGTTCCCGTATTCACGAACCCGAGAACCTTAAGGTAGCTTCAGCTGCCGGCCGCGACCGCGGTTAGGTTCGCAGGGTTGTCCGCCTGACTACACTTCCTCGATTCGCCCCGGGCGGACCAAGGGACAGCGCCAACCGGCCCGCCGCGTGAATACTTTGTTATCAGATGTTATTGCCTTCTTCGAACTTGCCCTCTCTGTACTTCCTTAATCCTTCAATATACCAATCGATATCATTCAATAATTCATTCGTTTTATTTACTATACTTTGCTTTAATCCCTCTCCTTCGATTACTGCGTTATTATATTCTTCATTAGTTATCAAACCTTCATTAAATGCATTGTTCAATTCATCTTCATCTTTGATAATGAGTCTTCCACTAGGCAATAAAATATAATCCAGATACATGTCATTAATAAATGGAATCCCTTCAATTGTAATTTCTATCGACTTCACTATGTCAAAATACCATTGAAGCACTTCATATTCTCTATTAATCATTAGTGTCAAACTATAGAACTTACTTGTTGGAAAAATCATTATCCATGAATATCCGTTATCTGCAATACAAATCTCATCTAAGTCATACTTAACATTTAGAGGTTCTCTGACTTTATCGAGTAATAAATACGTAATATACCCTTTAAAGTGATCATCATTTATATATTCTTGATAGTATCGTTTCTTGATTATACGTCCCCAGTAGGGACGATCAGCATGTTTTTGTTTCATATTCTCCTCCTGAAGATAGCTTCAAGATAAATTAAGCAATAATTTCATATAACGTTCCGGTATTCATGAACCCCAAAAGGGTTGTATGCTGAATTGCCTCTTCGAAATCCATCTAGCAGACCAAGGCTCCACAGGAGCCGCAGCGTGAATATTAAGTTATCGGATGTACCCTACTTCTTTGAATTAGCTATAAATCGCTTTTAATAAATCAATAATGAAATATGATAATACTGAATTAATTACACTCAAACATAAAATGGATATTGAAAGAAATGGAATTATCTTTAATTAATGTCGATGTTACATATTTTAATTTCGGAAGTTGAAAATCGTCTTTGACTTGAAATAAACAGTCGTTTATATCCAGTAAAACCTCTAAGTACACAAAAAAGAATGCAGATAAAACTATCCAAGCGTTTTGCTCAATTTGATCCATTGGTGAAAATTGAACGATTATCACTACCCATACTGTGAACATTATTTTAATTAGAGATTTGAAGATTACGATGATAAATTTTAAATTCATATATCCTAACGCCATAAACAAACCAATAGCCATCATATTTATTGTTAATATAGTGCCTAAAAGTTCAGAATATGCTGTTCCCTTAAGGCTTTTTGTCCACAAAAGTAAAGAAAACATATAGGCTAATAGACTTATCACCAGAAAAATAAACATCTTTGGAATGCTAAGGAGTTGCTTTCGAAATTCTTTTTTTCATTTTCGAGTCTTCCCAACTCTTGTTTCCATTATATATATCCTTTCCATTGGGAAATTTCCGATAACGTTCCCATATTCACGACGTCGCACCGACTTAAGGCTGCGCCAGCAGCCTTAAGTCGGTGCGGATGTGTCCGCTGATTCCTCTCCCATGCCAATCTCTTCTTGCGCACCAAGGAGCCGCCAGGCTCCGATGCGTGAATATAATGTTATTGGATATCCGCGCCTTCATTGAAACTCCTACACCATTAGTTCACTTTAATAATTCTTTAGCTACTATGATAATTTCCCCTTCTCCAGAAGGCACTTCAAAACCCTTGAGGAATGAAGATAATATTTCTTCTGTTATTGTAAACGCAGCATTAGCGTCGAATCGCTGGCTCCGAATGCGAAGTCGTTCCCGTAAATCATTAGGATGAACTTTCAAATAAATCAGTTTCCACTCTCCTCCCCCATCTTCAATTAGCTTTTTATATTCATTCCGTCTCTTCCGCTGCCAAAAACTGAAATCAATAACCACATTGCGCTTTTCATTCAAAAGATTTACTAGTTCATTACGCAGCTTTAATTCGGCTTCAACTTTTAGTTGCTCATAGATTTCAACTGGATAATCAATTCCGTAACGACCATTTGTAGCCCAAATTTCTTCATCAATGGAGAGACGTACAAAGCCCCTCTGCTCTAATCGTTGAGCAAATGTTGTTTTTCCCGATCCAGCCACTCCACACATCATTACTGCTAATGGAGCGGAAACATCTGCTTGATAAAGAAAATCATATATTTCATGATTGTTAGTCACCAAAATTCTCCTTTCATCCTCAAGTCAGGTTAATATTCTCTGGAGTCCTCATTATATCTCTTAATAGAATTTTGTATTTTTCTTTTTTGCGTTGATTTCCTATAACGTTCTTATGTTCACGACGTCCAACTCCCTTAAGCCCCGAAGGGGGGGCCGTGACGCGGTTAGGAAGTTGGATGTGTCCAGCTGAATCCGCTTCCCAGCTACTGAATATCTCGTCTACGAATCCACTTCTAATTCCGACCGGGCCGTAGGTCGAATGGCCTGATCTGTGAACATGGTGTTATAGGATGTCAGCACCTTCTTGAATCACTTATAGTTCATAGTATTGTGAGTTAATTTCCCATCCCATAATTTTGCTGTTGTACAAAAGTGTGAAATCGATGGACTTGACTACAAGCTTTTATCTCACATTTCCACCCTCTCATTATAGCAGCAACCTAATTATTGGAAAGCAAAAAGAGCTCCCAATCGCCTCAATCGACGTTGTAAGCTCCCGATCATTAACGTCTCCCCGTCGAGAATAGGATGCGTTATTCTTTTTATTAACTTCTAATCAGGAGGAATATTTGTCCATTCCATCGAAATACAATGAACTAACGGAATTTGATAGAAAGCGATGTGTATGAGATGAATGGAATTCTGGGTGTGTCCGGACTATCGTTCTTGCTGGTGACGCTATTTACGCCGCTGCTCATCTGGGGTTTGCGCACCTTAAAGCTAACGCAGCCGATCCGGACCGAGCTGCCTCCCGATCATCAGGCCAAACGCGGGACGCCGTTGATGGCGGGCCTTATTTTGTTGATTGGCATTGGGATGTCGCTGCAGTTTCAACCTACGCCGCTGACCCTTTTTTTATGCTCCACCTTTCTTCTGTTCAGCTCGATCGGGTTTATGGACGACTTCAAAAAAGCGGCGTGGCAGGACCCGTCCGGAATTTCCGGCCGAACGAAGCTTGTGCTTCAGTTCCTGTTTACCGGGGCATTATTGTATGTCCTGTTCCAGTCCTTCTCGCTGACAAGTGATATCGCGCTCTTCAACGGGTTCCAGCTTCACCTGCCGATCAGCGTCTACATCGTCATCATGCTGCTGTTCATCGTAGGCTCGGCGAATGCCATCAACTTTACCGATGGTTTGGACGGACTGTTGATCAATGTGGCCATTCCCACCTACTTTTTCTTCTTCCTGATCTCCGATCAACCGGAGGTTCAGATGTTCTCGCTGGTCATGATCGGCTGTCTGCTAGGCCTGCTGCTCTACAATATTCATCCGGCCCGGGCTTTTATGGGCGATACGGGATCCCTCGCTATCGGCGGTTCCCTTTCATTCCTTGCGGTGATCGAGAAGGTCGAAATTCTGATTCCCCTGCTGTTCCTGATCTATTTGGCGGAGCAGCTTTCGGTTATCCTGCAGGTATGGTATTACAAACGGACCAAGCTGCGCCTGTTCCGGATGGCGCCGATCCATTTCCACTTCAGTCTCAAGTACGGCTGGAGCGAGAACAAAATCGTGATGATCTTCGGTTTTGTCTCCTGGTTTATGGCTCTGCTCTGTTGGGTGCTGGCAAAATACGTCATGTGAACCATTCCAATGGACAAGCAAAGCAAGAGCCTCCTGGTAGATGCAATGAACTCTAACAGGAGGCTTTTACATTTTGGAACCTAATGCTGATTAGGATTTAGAGATCGTGATCTCTTTAAGCTCTTTCTTCAGGCTGTGAAGCGTGGACGCACGTTCTTCGTCATTCTGGACATCACATAGCAGCTGCTCCATGAACTCCCAGATATCCTCCAATTTACGTCTGCCTTGATAAAACGTGAGCGCCTCGCTGTTCATCTCGTAATCGCTATGCGTTTCTTTATAAATCCTCATAAATGATTCGAAATAGGGTTCAGCGACAAAAAACATCATATCCGCTTCGACCGGCGCCAGCTTCAGCCCCTCCCAGTCAATCAATATCAATTGCTGACCATCCGACATCAGATTCCAGGCATGCACGTCGGTGTGGCACAGCGCCAGGCGAAGATCGCGTTTCTTCAGCTCTTCGGACAGCGCTTCCACTTCAAGCATCAAACCCTTCAAGCTGTCGATATGGGGATTCACGACTTCCCCGATGTCAACCGGCTTCTTCGTATCCAGCGCCTCCCTTAGCTGACCAAGAAAAGGCACCGAAAAGCTTTCCGTCATGGCACTTGTCACCAGCGGAAAATCCGCCCCGTAACGATGGAGCTCAGCGATGATCTCTGCCAGTTGTCTCACTTGATTCTCCATCAGCTTGCGGTCTGCGATCGTGTCCCCGTCGATATATTCATACACCAAATAAATGCCTTCGTTATCCTCGCATCGATAACGTTGGTCTGTCGTCAGCATCGGCACCGGAATGCTGCCCTTTAATCGACTATGCTCCTCAAGCCACAGCAGGATCGGAACATAATCGTCAATCAGCGCAGTCCACTTGGGTGTGGAGGCCCGGCTCTTCTCATATACTTTCAGGAAATAGTCCTGTGCGCCGTTACTCACTTTGTAAGCAAGCGCAGCCCAACCGCCCTGCTGGGGTACAATAACGGGATGACCCAAACCGTAATATTCCTTCAAAATGCCCTGTAGTCGGTCCATGTTTCCTCCTATCTATGCACTTACCATGCCTCATAATCTCTTTGATTTATCATAACGGTAAGCATATATGACATAAAGTCCATCATTCATTTTAAGTAAAAAAACAAGGATGCTTTTTCTAGCATCCTTGTTTTCACTCATCATATCTTAATTTATTCTAAAGGCCTGCCTTCTTTATAATAGAGATTCCGATTAAGAATCACGAAGAATATATGTACGTTCCGGTACCCGTGCTCCGACAGGATCTCATGTATGCTGGCCGCAACCGCATCATGGGTCTCCTGAGCCCGCTGAAACATCAGGATTTCGACGGATAACGGCGTATTTGTAATGATCCGATATGGAAGCTGTTCGATTTTCACGATTTCTTTCGGAATTTGAACAATACCGGCGAATGTTTCAACCACGGTTGGCGTTATTTCTTCGAGGAAAACTTCTGAAAATCCTTTAAAACGTAAATATGGCACACTGATCCCTTCATTTCATCGATTTATTGGTCTTCTGGATGTCCGCAAGTGACTTTTATCTCTCTTCTACTATACAATAATGTTATTGTGAAAGGAATCACTATGATGCAGATATCTAAATTGGCCGGTAAAGTTCAATTACAGCTGTCCTTTCCGTTGCCCGTACGATGCGATTCCGATACACTGGGTAAGTGTTCCGTTTTGTGGAAATTATTCATTCATGGAGGTGAAGACGAATATGGGACAAAATCCATGGGATGCCGAATGGGAAGTGACGGAGCCGTTAGTCCGGCTCTTGCTTAACCGTCAATTTCCCCAGTTGTCCTCCCTCCCGATCCATGAGATCGGCAGCGGCTGGGACAATACCGTCTATCGCATCGGCGAAGAGTATGTGTTTCGTTTTCCCAGAAGAGCATTTGCCATCCCTTTACTTCAAACCGAAGCCAAAATCCTGCCCAAGCTGGCGAATTACATAACGTTACCCTATGCCAAGCCCCTTTTCTTCGGAAGAGAAAGCGCAGACTACGCCGCGCCTTTCCTGGGGTACACCTATCTTTCCGGAACGTTTCCGATTGGACTGACGGATGAAACTCGGATGCAGTCGGCGGCAGCGCTTGCACGCTTTCTGAAGAACCTGCATGCCTTTCCCGTGGAAATGGCGCAGCAAGAAGGTGTCGCCGTGGACCATCGTAATCTGACCGATCTCGCCGGACGCAGGGATAAAATGCTGGACTTCCTATCCCAGCTAATCCCCCATTTCACGCAAGCAGAAATGAAGGAGATCGCCGACTATTTGCACGGCATTTCCTTGGATCGGGTCAAGCAGCGACATATTCTTATTCACGGAGATCTCCATTTCAAAAACATGCTGGTGGACGAAACAGGCAAGCTTTCCGGCATCATCGATTGGGGCGACGTCAGCATCGGACATCCCGCCTGCGACCTGAGCATTGCTTACAGCTTCTTGCCTCCGGCTTCAAGGGAGGGATTTTTTGAAGCCTATGGCAGCGTGGACGAAGAAACGAAAGTGCTGGCTCGTTTAATCGCCGTTTATATCCCCATGCTCATCTTCATGCAGGCTATCGACGATAAGGATGAAGCCGTTGCACGGGAGGCCAAATCAATTATGAAGCGTGCCATCTCGATTTGATGCTTCCATGAGATTTTTGTATCTAATGGCAATAACAAAAAGAAGCTTGAGGGTTCAAGCTTCTTTTTGTTCGATTAGACCTTTGCCCTCGGTTAGATTTTCAACACTCCCATTAATGGCATGATGGCTTTTATCACGTTCATGCCCAGTTTAATATGAGGCACGATCTGTCCCAGGAAGCCGAGAGGGCCTGCAGGCGTAGCCGCCACTCCCTCCTCGGCTCCTTCGGCTGACGCAGCGCTTGGAGGACCGCCAAAGAGGTCGCTTAAAAATCCGGATATTTGCGCTTTGTCTCCGCTTCGGGCAATCGCAGCCGGCATCTTATTGTTGGCCCGGAGCCCTGATAGCGTCACTTCCCCGCCTTGGATCTGATTCAGTTCGCCGACGTAATAGCTGCCGTCCTTCAGAACGACCACGACCGGCTGACCTACCCAATGCTGCGGCGGTCTCGGTATGGAAGCGGATCTGGACTTCCTTACGCGTTTCGAAGGCATATAAGGATCACCTCGCTTCCCATATCCATGATGATGACATCATATGCACAGAACGCCTTTCTTTCTTGTGCCTTTATAGGGTGATGATATAAATGCATAAAAACCTAGATTGCAAGAATATTTCGATTCACTGTGGCTTTTTGCATACCTCCGGTGTCTAATAAACTGCAAGGTCAAGAGGAGGTTCTTATCCATGTCTAGAGCTCATGACAAACTCCCTGATTATCCGGATAATCAGGGAACAAAGCGAACATTTGAAGATACGTATGATGAATATCGCCCGAGGATCCGGCATTATCTCGCACTGAAATTGAATCCGACGGCGGCAGATGACTTAACCCAGCAAGTGTTTTTAAAGGCAATTGAGAACCTTGATAAGTTTAACGGAACATCCAGTCTGTTCACTTGGATCTTCAAAATTGCTCAAAACACAGTCAAAAACGAGTATCGAAGTTTAGCGCGAAAAAATGAAAAACCTTATGACTTTACGCGTTTTGAATCGCAGTCCATCTCCCTTGATTTTGCCGGTTATGTTGATATTCGAATCGATATCGGAGCAGCGCTTAAGAAGTTAAGTGAACGGGATCAGCAAATCATATCTTTACGATTTTTTGTGGATTGTACGCTGCAGGAAATTTCCAAGATCGTCGGCATGCGCGAGAGTGCGGTGAAAAACCGATTGTATCGGTCCTTGGCGAAGCTGAAGAAAGAATTAAGAGAATGGGGTGACATCACGATTATGTCGATACTCGACTTGATATCCATTGAAAGTAAAAGTGAGGCGAATCATCATCAGAGCAAGGTGCATCAGGACCTGTTTCAAGAACTCAAGAATAATGTAGAACAGATGGCAGCGAAATATAATCATCAGCCTTCCCGCAAAATCGTTATCGAAATTTATCCCGACCTGCCCACATTCCATCAAGCCGTAGGCGAAAGCGATGCACCTAATTGGTTCATGGGCACGTTCGATAACAACACGTTAAAAATCGTCTCGCCCTTGAACCCGGGACCCGAGCATACCTATCACTCGATCCTCCGGTCCACCCTGCACTTGTATGCCATGTGGTTGATTAGTGATATTAATCCACTGGCGCCTAGATGGATCCGTCAGGGCATCGGGGGGTACGAAGCTCAGCAGATGTCCGAAGACTTCATTCGAAGCACGACAACCGAAGCGATTCTTAGTCGGGCAATTCCAAGCTTCGAGGATCTGAATGATGATTCCTGGGATTTCGGCAAAACAGGATTTCAGTTTTCATATTTGATCGTTGCGTTCATGATTGAAAAATACGGGTTAGATTCATTAAACCAATTCATTCGCAATCCGGATGATTTTTACGGCATCTTCCATCTTTCCAAGGAAGATCTTCATGAACAGTGGGCGGAAAATCTCCAGCACCAGCTTCATTAAATCAATGGAAACCCGGTCATTGACCGGGTTTCCAAGCCTTTTTCAGTTGAGTTCAATTTGCCTTGCATCCAATTCCTGTCTTGAACCATCGGATGGATAGCTGGGATGATGCCCAAGCTCCACTTGCCATGCAATCATGGTGACGCTGTCCTTGATTCCCCGGTCATGCGACATTTGCATGAAATCCTTCACACCTTTTTCCAGATCAGCGTCAAACAGCAGTTTGATATGTTCCAGAAATACCGGTCCCATTTCTAAAGCGCCATCAGTGCTTAATACAATCACGTTTTTCCCGGAGCGCAGCTCTCTTACGCCCGTGGAATAACAAGGGACCTGCTTATCGAAGGTGTTTACCTTCCCTATCCATTCGTAGAAATTCCGTTGATTAAGCAAGGTTTGCCCGAGCGCTGTCAATTCGGGATGAAGCAGATAGAGTAGGCAATCCCCGACGTTAAACCACCACAAGTATTCTTCGCGTCTGCAGCATAGCAGACAGGAAGTTTCACCCGCAATTCCCCTGCAATCCTCGCGAAAGCGTTCGGAAGTCAACATGCCCAGCATATAGTCATGCAGGTTTCGAAAGCACTCCTCGATTGGCCCGCGAAGGATGCCGGCGATCTCTGAAATGGCCCCATCGATATAGGATAAGACGAGTTGGGCGCTCTCATCGGTTTCATGTGCATCCAGCAGCAGGACGAACTCCAAGTCAGATTCCGCATCGATCCAGATATAAACGCCATCTTCGTTTTTATCGGCCCCGGCTGCGGAGCTGCCGCCATACCGGCCCAGTACCCCATGGGAAACCGCAATCGTCTGCGGATCGTCGAGGAACATGCTGGAGCTGCCGTGCCACTTCACGATATGGGGCCTCATGGAGCAACCTCATCCTGCGCCATACAACGCCTGATTCGCGAACACACTTCTTCGATCTGGGCGGCATCACCTCGGGGAGCTTCCGGCCAACCGCTGATTCCAAACCCCCAATAGGACGTGGGCGTATTCGGATAACGCGGAATCAGATGGATATGCAGATGGGGGACGTGATCTCCCAGCACAAAGGAGTAGATATGTTCCGCGCCTATGCATGCTTTCAATGCGCGACTCACCCGGGTCAGCATCCGTCCGACGGCGGCCGACTCATCGTCTTGCAGCTCCGCTAATCCCGATACATGCCGCTTGATATCGATCATGACATATCCCAGATAAGCTTCGTTGGAATCGGAAGAAATATGGCCTACGTAGAGCAGCTCATCCTCATAAATCGCTCCCCCCGGAAGCTGGATCTCTCCCCGATGCTTTCGACAGATAAAACAATCCCGCTCTTTCGCGTTAACCATATCAACCCTTCCCTTCGATAAAGTATAAAAAAGCCCGCCATCCCCCTAAGAGACGACAGGCTAACTACCCGCGCGGTACCACTCTACTTGATCCGATCTTCATCGAATCCGCTTGAAGCCCGATCACGAAGTCTAAACGTCAAGGCATACTCCAATTTCTGCCTCACCACTCATGGGCGAGCTTCGGAATCCTCATGGACTGCATTTCACCATTGCTGCAGCTCTCTAAACCATGAACGATTTCTACTACTCCCAATCATTGTGTTTGTATATAAAATTGTTCCTATTATAATTTTCCATATTCATCCTGTCAATGGAGAACGGACTTCATTGTTGCATCACCATTACCTCAATGACCGTATCCGGACAGCGGCAGTCTTAAAACCGGGCATCTTGCAGACCGGATCCAGCTCCGGCCGGGTCGCATGATTGACATTCTGCACGCCGCCCCAATGCATCGGGACGAACAGCGTGTCTTCTCTTATATGTTCTTTAATCCTGCTGCGTACGGAAAAACGTCCGTGTTCCGACACGATTTCTACCCACTCCCCGTCACGGATTCGGTAACGCTGTGCGGTAATCGGGTGGATCTCCACGAAATTTTCAAGCTCGCGCGCAAGCAGGGAAGGACTTCTCCGAGTCTGCACGCCCGTCAAGTAGTGTGACAGAACGCGGCCATTGGTCAGAATGAGCGGGTACTCCTCGGACACCCCCACCCACGGATTCCCCGGCGTCACGGAAAACACGGCCTTTCCGTCTGGATGGGCGAACGATTGCCGGAACAGAAGCCCCGTCCCCGATTCTTCTTCGGAGGGACACGGCCAGTATACTCCCTCTTCCCGGCGCAATCGATCATAGGTGATGCCAAAGTAGTCAGCAATGCCGCCTTTGCTTGCAAGCCTCAGCTCATTAAATATCTCTTCAGGCTCGTGAAAGTCAAAATATTCACCCTTGCCCAATTTGTCTGCGATCGAACACAGAATCATCCAGTCATGACGCGCCTCCCCCGGCGCCTCACGCCCCGCCTTCCGGAGAAGAACCCGTCCCTCCAAATTCGTCAGCGTACCTTCATTTTCCATATAGGAGGTTACTGGCAGGACAAGATCGGCGAATCGGGCCGTTTCGGACATAAACATATCCGCAACCACCAGAAATTCGAGATGGTTCAAGCCTTCCTCCACAAGCCCGGCATTCGGATTCGAAACAACGGGATTGGACCCCATCACGAAGAGCGACTTAATTTCACCCTCATGAATCAGCTCCATCATCTCGTAGGCAGACACGCCCTTTCCAGGCAGGCTGGAAGCCTTAACGCCCCACACGGACGCAACATATGCCCGGTCCTCCTCATTCTCGATCGATCGATAGCCTGGCAGCTGATCGGCCTTCTGCCCATGCTCTCTTCCTCCCTGACCGTTTCCCTGTCCGGTGATCGCCCCGTATCCGCAGCCCTCCCTCCCGATTTTGCCTGATGCCAAGACCAGATTCAGATAACGGCGTACTGCAAGATGGCCATCCGTCTGCTGCTCCACCCCTCGGGCCGTCAGCAACATCCCGGTATCCGCCATAGCATAGGATACGGCGGCCTCCCGGATCAGCTCCACATCTAATCCGCATAAATCGGCGGCCCGTGATAAATCGAAGCTGTCCAGATAGGTTTTCAGCTCGGCGTAACCCGTAGTTCTTGCTTGAACGAAGCCTTCGTCTAAGAGACCTTCATCCACGATCATCTTCAGCATCGCATCCGCCAGCATGGCGTCCGTCCCAGGTCTGATCGCCAAATGCATATCGGCTATTGCGGCCGTTGCGGTTCTGCGGGGATCGATGACGATGATCTTCGCCCCGTTCGCCTTGGCCTGGTTGAAGTAAGGGAGCAGCGTTGGCTGGCATTCCGCTATATTGGTGCCGGCCAGCACGATGCAGCGGGCAAGAGGAATATCGGACAGCCTGAACGTCAGTCCCCTGTCGATTCCAAAGGTTTTGCTCCCGGCAGAGGCTGCGGCCGACATGCAGAAACGGCCGTTATAATCGATATACCGGGTACCGAGTGCCACCCTGGCAAATTTCCCGAGCAAATAGGCCGTTTCGTTGGTCAGGGACCCGCCGCCGTATACGGCATTGGCATCGGGACCATATTTCTCGGATATCGCCTGAAATCGTTCGCTAATCACCGCCATCGCTTCATCCCAAGAGCAAGGAACGAGTTCGCCGTTTGAACGGATCAACGGATGTTGCAGCCGCTGCGAGTGGGCTGCGTGCTGATGCGCATTCATGCCTTTGACGCACACCCTGCCTTCGGAAGCAAGGTTCGGTATCCCCTCCACCTTATACTTGGCCCTGAACTGTCCCGGGATACTCTTCTCTTCCAATGCAACCGTCATCTTGCACTGTACGCTGCAAAACGGACATTGTGTCTCTACCACGGCAGCAGCTCCTCCCACAGCGGGCGATTCCGAATAAACCATAACTGACCACCTCTCCCTATATTTCGCTTGTTTAACCAGCTTGTGTCTTCCATTCCCTCCGAGACAGCATCTCTGCAAGCTCTCTTTGCAGATCGTGGTCCAGAACATGCTCCCGGATCGAAGTTACACCCGTACGTTCCACCCATTTCCACAACGGTTCCTCGTACAAGCCGTTCTGCCGGTACCACTGCAAACAAGCGGATACGAGCTGCACTACATCTTCCTCACGTTCAGCAACGCCGATCAATTGTCCTTCTCGGACAGGGTGGTCCGCATGTCCGCCGAGATAAACCTCCCAGCCTGCGGGCGAAGCGGATATTCCGATCCCCTGAACCAGTATGCTGACGGACGATGCTAAACGATCGGACACCCCTGCATGTACAGGATAAGGCAGCGATACCTCTTGCCAGCGAAGGCGAAGCCATTCTCCAATGCGCCTTATGCCTGCCGCCTCCATCCTCGAGCCTTCCGTGTCTCCGATCCATACCTGAACGCCTTGGTAGAGTTCATGATCCGCATCGGAGACATGATGCCAAGTCTTCTGAAACGGTTCGTCACCGTTTCCTGTCTCCGTCATTTCAAGGTAATAACGTACGGCTGGCCCACAGGCCATGCATCCGCCCGGCTTCTTCCAGCCCTGATGGAGCATGAAATCCGATATCGTATGACAGCCTTGACTCACCGCATGGGCAATCGCTTGCTTCAATGAGGAGTGCCCCAGCTTCGTGCATTCACATACGGGAATCTCGTCTTGCGTTATGGCCCCCCTCTGTGAACCCCTCTTTTTGCCGCTTCGCGCATGTTTGACAAGAGCATCCACCATAGGCCGGCAGCCGCCGCACGAACCGGATGCCCTGGTCAGCTGCTTAACCTCATCCGTGCTTTGGAGATTGCGATCGGTAACGGCCTGCATGATCTCCGCTTTGCTCACGCCGTTGCAAGCACACACCGTTTCATGATCCGGGAGCGTCTGTGCAGCTGCTTCCGCCGTGCTTACAATGCCTTCTTGCGGGATAAGCTCTGAGACAGCCGCGCCCTTCTTCACCATGGACAGCAGCGCGGATCCCTCAGTCGTGTCTCCGAACAGAATGGCACCCGTAACCCTGCCTTTGTGCATGATCACTTTTTTGTACGTGCGGCTTACGGCATCGTATTGCTGAATGGCGGTTTCCGCATCGATCCCCGATATCGCGCCGGCCGAAAATACATCCACACCCGAGACTTTAAGCTGGGAGTAAGGAATCGAACCGCCATAAGGCTCGGCCTGCCGGCCGCAGATAACCCGGGCAAGCACCTTTCCTTGCTCATACAGGGGAGCGATTAGACCGTAACTAATCCCCCGGTGCTCCGCGCATTCTCCCACCGCATAAATATTCGGCACACTCGTCCTCATGTAGTCATCCACCAGGATAGCCCGCCCCGTCAGCAGACCGCTTCTCTGGGCCAGCTCCACGTTAGGCCTGATCCCTACGGCTAGCACCACTACATCCGCATCCAGCCGAGTTCCGTCGATAAACCGAAGCCCCTGCGCCCTTGTTCGGCCAACGATTCGCGTGGTATCCATCGCCAAGTGGAATCGCATCCCTTGGCTTTCGAGCTCTCGCTGCAGCATATTGGCTGCCGTCCGGTCCAGCTGCCGGTTCATGATATAAGGGGCATTATGAACCACATGGGTTTCCATGCCGAGATGGAGAAGTCCCCTGGCAGCCTCCAATCCCAGCAATCCCCCGCCAATGACGGCCGCTTTCGTGTAAACCTTGGACATTTCGGTCATTTTCATGCAATCGTCCACCGTCCGGAATGAAATGACACCTTCCTTATCCGTCCCGGGGATAGGCGGAACGAAAGGGGATGAGCCTGTTGCCAGAATTAATGCATCATACCCTTCCCGCTTACCGGAGACCGTCTCGATGCAGCGGGCTTTGACATCGATATGATGAACGGCTTCACCGGTCAATAACCGGATGCCATGCTGCTCATACCAAGACCAGTCGTTCAGGATAATATCCTGCAGGGAATGTTCGCCTTGAAGGACTTTGGACAATAGAATCCGATTATAGTTGGGGCGAGGTTCGGCGCCGAATATCGTAATATCGAAAAGCTCCGGCCCAAGCTTGAGTATTTCCTCTACGCATCGTATCCCTGCCATTCCATTACCGACAACCACGAGCTTCTTTCTATTCATGAATTACCTCCGCTCCACCCATGTCACTTTCATGTAAGAAAATACGAAACGCCCTTTCCCTGCGAACAGGAAAGGGCGTCATTGCCTTCAAAACCGGCACATCCTTGTGCCGTATTGGTATTAGCTTAGTTGACGAAATTCAATGTGTCAATATACATGACATATATTCATCGAAATTTTAATAATCAATAATTATTCGGTTTTTTGTGTGATGTATATTGACATTCATTTGACCTGTTATCTATAATGTGAATCAGCAAAATCATATATTTTTTCAGACGGAAGACACAATGACGTGTCTGCGTCTTGGGCAACGGGGCCGCAAGTCGTTCTGCAATGGGCGAATTGCGGCCTTTTTATGCCTGCATCTGCAGATCCGCACCAAGAATAGAAAACGTACACATTTGGATAAGGAGCGATAACTATGGAGAAGAAAGGATTTTGGCAAAGCGGGCACAAGCCCTCCCTGTTCGGTGCTTTTTTGTATTTCGACATCAGCTTCATGATATGGGGCATGCTCGGACCGCTTGCGGTAGTCATTGCCGGAGATTATCCGATGGATCCGGTGCAGAAGGCAAATCTAGTGGCACTTCCCGTTCTTGGCGGCTCGATACTTCGACTCGTATTAGGTTTCCTTGCCGATCGCATCGGCCCGAAGCTAACGGCTCAGATCGGGATGGTCGTCACGCTGGTCCCTCTTTTGCTTGGCTGGTTATGGGTAGATTCCCTTGATCAATTGTACGTCGTTGCGATTCTTCTCGGCGTCGCGGGGGCTTCGTTCGCCGCAGCACTTCCTCTTGCGGGACAGTGGTATCCCAAAGAACATCAAGGCCTGGCGATGGGAATCGCCGGAGCTGGGAACAGCGGCACCGTCCTGGCGACCCTGTTCGCCAACCGGCTGGCGCAGCATTTCGGAAGCTGGGAGATTGTCTTCGGACTTGCCATCATTCCCATTGTATTGGTCTTCATCTACTTCTCGCTGTTTGCCCGCAACAGTCCGAATCGGCCTGCCCCCAAACGGCTGTCCGAATATGGCAATGTGCTTAAACAGCGCGATGCTTGGGTATTCTGTGCCCTGTACTGCGTGACGTTTGGCGGCTTTGTCGGGCTCGCCAACTATTTAACGATCTTCTTCAACGCCCAGTATGGACTTACCGCGGTTCAGGCTGCGGACATTACAACGATCTGCGTCATAGCAGGGAGCTTCTTCCGTCCTGTAGGCGGCTTTCTGGCCGATCGCATCGGCGGCTCGCGAATGCTGATGTTTCTCTATGCCGGAGCTGCCATTATGCTGATCGGCGTCTCCTTCTTGCCGCCGCTTTGGCTTGTCGTCACGCTGCTGTTTATCGGCATGATGTGCCTGGGCGCGGGGAATGGTTCCGTATTTCAGCTTGTCCCTCAGCGGTTTGCCGGCGAGATCGGCCTGGTTACCGGGTTTGTCGGGGCTGCCGGAGGCTTGGGCGGCTACGCGCTGCCGCTGATATTGGGACGATTGTACCAAGCGACAGGCTCATACACCGCCGGGTTCATCATTCTGAGCTTCATTGCCGCCGCATCGCTGGCCCTTACGATTGTGATGCAGCTGAAATGGCGGCGCAGCTGGCTCCGCGGCGTGCCATCCGGCGCGCAGACCGGATCGGCCGAGGCGTGAGAGGAAGTGAGATCCATGTTAATGCTGCGACCGGTTCACGGCATATTGCCAAAGAAGCGGTCGATTAGCAGGCACCCACGCAACAAAAAAAGCATCGTATCGATGCTTTTTTATTTGGGATAACGGCCATGCCATCAGTCGGCTAAATTCACGACGTCATGCTGAACCGAAATTCTGACAAAATAACGATTCGGCCATATTTTGGTTGTCACCACGACATCCTGGTCATCCTTTTCAAAAAAATATCCGGCGCCCTCTTGCATAACAAATTGCCAATCCTCGCGCTGCATCCGCTCCTTAATCCATTCAGCGGGTTGCCTCATCTTCGTAAGATACAGTCCATGGCCGTTCGAAGGATCATCGATCTTAACGACGGATTTGTCGGTGGTATGAAGCGAATACATCAGTTTGATATGATTCCAACCGATCGAATGGATATATAATGCGATATTTATGGCGAACATGACAAAGACCATACCGATGGAACCGAATAAGATCCTTTTCCAGCGTTTATTCACGATTATTGGTCACCGCCTTTATAGATATGTCTTCAACGTCAAATCGGTACTCATCTTCAGATTCAAGGTGAGGCCACTTGCTACTTCACCCCGGATAACGGCTTGCCCTTCTTGCCCCTACCCTCATCAATATGGGATTGTTTTCCCCAAAAGGCTACTTTCAAGACAAGGACCATGAAACAGCCTATCACCCCGCCGGCCGTATTCAGGATTAAATCGTCCACATCAAAGCTTCCCATCGAAAAGAGAATCTGCGAGCACTCCAGCCCTAGGCTTAGCCCGAAGGAAGTCACGAAAGCGCCAAGCAAACCTATCCACTTGTTTTTCAGCAATACACTGACGAATATGCCGTTGGGTATGAAAATCGCGATATTTCCGAACAGATTGATCACGTCATGCGGGCTCGAGAGCCGTTTCATATTTTGATGGATGGACTTAAAAGGCGTAAAATTGGCAAATTGCAATCGATTCTGCATATATTCGGGATTATCGATCGAACGCTGCAGCTGCTGCCACAGAAACGAAATGTTCACGTCGCCGAATTTGAACAGAATGATTTTGACCAGTACATATACATACAACACATACAGAAATAATACCATCCATTTAGGCGTTTGCTTCATTCATTCTCATCCTTGCCGAGCTGCACCGTCACAATCATGCCATCGATGTTGTTGCCGGATATCTCATACTCGCTGCCGGCCGGAACCTCAATTTCCGTTTCTTTCGACTGGACGGGTACGTACGCAATTTCGTAGGCCTTCCCGTTTACGGTTGCCTTATAGGTCTTTTTCTCCTTGAGAAAATCCAGGTACTCTTCCAGCGTTAAATCCAGTTCGTTCATGATCATACTGTGCGGAAGCCCTACATAACGAAAATGCCAAGGCTCATACTGGATCCCTGTGATGTCCGTCTTGTCCTGTGGGTATCTCAAAATGAATCCATGCGCCCAAGCATGCTTCTTCAGCCACTTGCCCTCCGGAGATTGATCGATCGCCTTCTGCGTGGATCCGATATCCATGGATAATCCGAGGTTATGTTCGCTATAGCCTGGGGGCAAAGCATAATCGGCGCCTTTTTCGCGATATAACGCCTCCTGTTCGCTCTCATCCCGGTACCCGCTGCTGATCATGAAGTGATTGACCCCGTCTTCTCCCGCTGCTTCAATCATATCGCCGAAATGCTCCGCCACGCTTCGCGATAAACGGATCGTGTTGTCAAGAACCACGTAGCCGTTCATTAAGTCTTGTTCCTCAAACAAATTCACGATATCCGTCGGTACGGCTGCCGGATCCAGCGGGTGATCCTTGTTGACCAAAACCAGATTCCCCTGGGTTACTTGTTCATCTGTCACGGAGACCGTTTGAGCCGCTTTATTTCCATCGTTATCATATTCTGATTGAGGATTCGCCTGCGCGTCGGAGCCAGCGTTCATCTCCTGTTCCTTATGTGTTCCTTCGTTATCATTCGCGTTTGGCGTCTCCGTTAGTGCGGGCTCGCATCCAACCAACAGGAAGATCACGAGCAATATCAAACACTTCTTCAATTTCAACAACTCCCTCTATCTTTGTCCCACCATCTTAAAGAATATAGTTTAAGGAAAAGTAGGGAAAAGTTAAAGTTTTTCTTAAGAGATGCGAATCCCTCCCGGGCTTTCGCCCTTTACCCTTTGACAAGGCTGAAGCCCATGGCTTACCTTGGTATTTAGACTAATAAGAATAAAGAAGGTGCCATTATTCTTGCTTAAACTATTTCGTTATTTACGTCCTCACTGGACAGCGGCCCTGCTTGCACCGCTGTTGATGCTGCTGGAGGTCGCCATGGATCTGCTTCAGCCCATGCTGATGGCCAGCATAATCGACCGCGGCGTCATGCAGAACGATACGGCACACATCCTCAGTACAGGGCTGCTCATGCTGGGAGCTGCAGCCATCGGGCTGCTTGGAGGTCTCGGGTGCACGATTTATTCTTCCATTGCTTCACAGCGTTTTGGCGCCGATCTTCGCCGGGATTTGTTCCGCAAGGTTCAGACCCTGTCATTCCGCAATCTGGACGACATCTCGACCGGATCGCTCATCACCCGGCTTACGAGCGATATCGTTCAGCTTCAGACGATGGTACAGATGCTGCTGCGCATCTTCGTACGCTCACCGTTTCTTGCCATAGGAAGCATGATAATGGCAGTGATCATCAGCCCCAAGCTGGCCATTATTCTGGCTATTGCCGTTCCGTTGCTGTTCGTCGTGATGTTTTTCCTGATCCGGGCTACCCTGCCCTTGTTCGCCACCGTTCAGAAGAAACTCGATAAGGTGAATACGGTACTGAAGGAAAATTTCGCCGGAATCCGGGTCTCCAAGGCATTCGTGCGTGCCGGTTACGAGAAGGACCGATTTCATGATGCGAACCAGGACTTCACGCAAGTGTCGGTAAAAACCCAGCGGATCGTTGCGCTCAACATGCCCATCCTGACCATGATTCTGAATGTCAGCATCGTGGCCGTCCTGTGGTTTGGCGGGAAGGATGCTATCGGCGGATCCTTTGAGGTCGGTAGCCTGGTTGCCTTTATTAACTATGTCACGCAGGTATTGTTCTCGGTTTCTTCCGTGGCCATGATGCTGGTACGGATTTCTACGGCCAAGGTCTCCGCTGACCGTATTCAGGAGGTCATGCGTACAGAATCCGAAATTGTGAACGATGTTCATCCGGCAACCGATGCGTGCAAGCAAGGAGAGATCATGTTTGACCGCGTTACTTTTTCCTATAACTCGGAGATGCAGAAGCCCGTACTGCGCGACATCAGTTTCAAGGTCCGACCAGGACAGCATGTAGCCATTATGGGTGCAACAGGTTCGGGTAAAACCTCTCTGGTATCCCTGCTCCCCCGTCTGTACGATGTGACCTCCGGGCAGATCCGAATCGACGGAACCGATGTGCGGAGAATGGAGCTGTCCGCTTTGCGCGAACGAATCGGCATCGTCCTGCAAGAATCCATCCTTTTTACAGGCACTATAAGGGACAACATCCGCTACGGGAAACCGGACGCTTCCGATGAAGAAGTAATGGCCTCGGCTAAGGCTGCCCAAGCGCATGATTTCATTACTTCCATGCCGGATGGCTACGATACCGTGCTTGGACAACGCGGCGTGAACCTGTCCGGCGGACAGAAACAGCGTATATCCATTGCGCGGGCATTATTGCTTCGACCCGCCATTCTGATTCTTGATGACAGCACCAGCGCCATCGATACGGGAACGGAGTCACGGCTTCGGAAAGAGCTGGCCCGTCTGATGAAAGACCGGACCTGCCTTATGATCGCTCAGCGGATCTCATCCGTGATCGACGCCGACCTGATATTGGTGCTGGATGACGGGGAATTGATCGCGAAAGGCACGCACAGCGAGCTGCTTGCTTCCTGTGAAGTATATCAGGACATTTATCGATCGCAATTCGGCAAGGAGGTGTCTTCTCATGGCTAAACCGAATCAGGATTCCAAGCATGCCCATCAAACGGACGGACCGGACCTTAGCATGCGAGGCGGCAACGCCATCCGCGGAATGACGATAGCCAAAGCCAAGCCGAAACATACGATGGATACGATACGCCGGATATGGAGCTACATCCGTCCGTTCAAAGGCGGCATGATGGCTGTTTTCGTATTCACGCTTGTAACGACGCTGCTCTCACTGATCGCCCCTTATCTGCTGGGGAATGCCGTGGATCATTACATCATCCCGGGAGACATCAGAGGACTTATGGGGGTATGTGCGATACTTCTTGCCGTTTATGCAGGCACCGCGCTCACGGCATGGCTTCAGCAGCATGTCATGGTGAAAGTCTCCCAGCTGTCCATTCTGGCCATGCGGCGAGATATCTTTGCAAGGCTTCAGGTCCTGCCGCTCCGCTTCTTCGACAGCAAGACGCACGGCGAATTGATGAGCCGCACGACCAATGATATCGAGAATGTCTCCGGTACGTTGAACCAGAGCGTAACCCAGCTCATCTCAAGCGTTCTGTCCCTGATCGGATCGCTTGCCATCATGCTGTACCTGAACGTATGGCTTACACTGCTCAGCATGGTGACCATTCCGCTCGTCATGCTGTTCACGAAGACGGTGGCAAGCCGGACAAGGAAGCATTTTTCCAAGCAGCAAAGCTTGCTGGGTGAGCTTAACGGATTCATTGATGAGACCGTTTCGGGCCAAAAGGTCGTGCAGGTATATCGCCGGGAACGGCATGCCGCTGCCCAGTTTGATGACATGAACAAAAAGCTGACCGACGCCAGCATCCATGCCCAGATCTATTCGGGCACGGTCGGTCCGGTTATGAACGTGCTGAATAACGTCAGTTTTGCCTTGATTGCAGCGGTTGGCGGCTACATGGCATTCAAGGATTTCACAACCGTCGGGGTCGTCGTTGCGTTTCTGAATTATTCGAAGCAGTTTCAACGGCCTTTGAACGATCTGGCGAACCAGTTCAACCTGGTGCAGTCCGCGGTTGCCGGGGCAGAACGGGTCTTTGAGATAATCGATACGGAGTCCGAATACCAAGGCAATGAACAGACGAAAAAAGCGGACGATATGTATGGCGAGGTACGATTTGACCATGTGTCCTTCAGTTATAAGGAAGACGTCCCGATTCTGAGGGATGTTTCGCTTACCGCCCGGCCGGGTGAGACCGTTGCGCTCGTCGGCCCGACAGGCGCCGGCAAAACCACCATTATCAATCTCCTCACCCGTTTCTATGAGATTGATGATGGCGTAATCACCATAGATGGCAGCGATATCCGCCAACTGGACAAGGACAGTCTGCGGAGTCAGCTGGGGATCGTGCTTCAGGATGCTTATGTATTCTCGGCATCGATCCGGGAGAACATTCGTTATGGCCGGCTGGATGCCTCGGACCAAGAGATCGAAACCGCCGCCAAGCTAGCCAATGCGCATGACTTCATCATGAAGCTGCCCGATGGCTATGATACGCAGCTCCTCTCGGGCGGCGGCAACCTGAGCCAGGGCCAGCGGCAGCTCTTGACGATTGCTCGGGCCGTGCTTGCCGATCCCGTTATTCTGATTCTCGACGAGGCAACCAGCAGCATCGATACCCGAACCGAGATGCATATTCAAACCGCCATGCGCGCCCTGATGCAAGGCCGGACCAGCTTTGTCATCGCCCATCGTCTGAGCACGATCCGCGAGGCCGACCAGATTCTTGTCATGAATCATGGCGGAATCGCGGAGCGCGGCACACATGAAGAGCTGCTGGCCAAGCGCGGCTTCTACTACGAGTTGTACAACAGCCAATTTAAGCTGACCAGCTAACGGACGTTGAACGTTTTCTTATGCTGCAACCGGCAAAATCAGACGAGGACCGATTCTGGAGAATCGGCCCTCGTCTTTTTATCCATAAGAATATCATGTCATTTCTGCTTGGCTCGACTGGCATTACTCAAAATTCGCTTTACGTTCCCAATGATCCATTCCATCTCCACGTATTGGTTGCCCGGCGCGTTGTATTCGACGCCCCAATATCCCCGATAGCCCCCGGCGAGCAGGCTGCGCACCTTCTCCTCCGCATCGGGATGAACCGCGGTCTTCGCATCGAAATGCGTATGCACCGTCCACGGGGCAACCATCTCGTCGCCTTCGGCCTCATCCGCCCTCCATCTTCCTAGGTGAAGCAGGAAACCAAAAGCAGGATGCCGGACTTCCTCCGCAATCCGCTTCATTTCCCGAGGGAGGAGGGAGGCGCCCATATGGTTTTCCGGACCTACGGTATAGCCGTTATCCCCAGCACGCTCCGCCAATTCCCGATAGCGCTTGACAAGGTATTCGAATTGTTCGTCCGGCATCGGCTCCGCTTCTTTATAACCGCCGCCGGTGTCGATCCGCACCGTTTTGGCCCCCAAAATTTCTGCGGCATCCAGATGGGCAAGCGCATTGTCATACAACTTCGCCCGCATATCCGGGTCGGGATCCCATAGATGAGCCCCGTCAACGGCAAAGTTAACCACGCTCATCTCCTTCTCATCCAGCGCTTCCCTGATTTTACGTATGTAGCTTTCGTCGGCAAGCTTGTATATGGGGCCGCTTCGATCGATGAAAAAACCGTTCCACAAATCAACCGCATCCATTCGGTAGCGATACTTCACCGTCTCCAAATAACCGAACACATCCATTTTGCCGTCGAGAAACGTGTTATAAAAAGAATAGCCGCCAATCGAAATGTTCATCGCATTGCCTCCTCCTATTCCCGGGTCACATACAAACTTACCACATTTTCCATCCATTAATTAACATAAATTCTCAGTCCCGTCTAAATTTCTCCTAACTAGGTTTGAACCAATCGAAGCACGAGATAAGCGGCCGTACCCCACATAATCACCGCCGATATTCGGTTCAGCGCGGACAGCAGCCTGCCTGTCGAATCCATCCTTCCCATCGCCCGACCGGCAATGCCAAGTCCCAGGAACCACAGCCAAGAGACGGCGATGCATACAACGGTAAAAATCATTTTGTCCGCCCCTTCATATTGAAGCGAGCTCGTGCCGATGACGCCCATCGTGTCCAGAACGGCATGCGGATTTAGCAGCGACACGGACATGGCAAATACGATTTGCTTCTTGGGAGAGAACGAACGAGCGCTTTCCGGGTCCTGACCTGAAGGCTTACTCCTCCACGTCGCCGCTCCCATATAGACCAGGAAGCAGATTCCCAATGTAAATAACGTCAGTTTGATCCATTCATATTCCAAAACGATCACGGATACGCCCAATACCGCCAATGAAATCAGCAGCGTATCGCATAACGATGCGGTAATCATGACAGGCAGCGCCCTAATAAACCGGGGTTGAACGACACCTTGATTAAATACGAACACATTTTGCACGCCTAAGGGAAGAATAAGCCCGAGAGCCAGAATGAACCCATGAAGTATAACGGCTATCATATGAAAGCAAACCTCCAGTCAATATTTTCACCATTGTAATGGAGGAGCTTGGCTGCGTCTCCAACCAATTGGTTGGCATTCGACCCAACCAATGATGTATACTGGGCATGATTCTATAGAGGCGTTGTCAGAAAGCAGGTTGTCCATGTCAGAAGAATGGAAATTGAATAAAGCTTCCGAAGTCCCCCTGCATCGGCAAATTTATGATTACATGAAGAGCCGAATCATGAACGGGGAATGGCCGGTCGGGACCCGAATTCTCCCGCAGAGGGAGCTTGCCGCCAAATTTCAAGTCAACCGCAGCACCATCGTTTATGCCTTGGGTGAGCTTGCGGCTGACGGTTTTATAGAATCCCGGGTGGGACAAGGCACGGTTATTGTTAACAATACTTGGAGCGTATTGGCCGCCGCGCCCCCGCCTGATTGGAATCAATACGTGAAATCCGGCTCCTATCAGCCGAACATCCATATGATCCAGCAGATCAACCGTGCGGAAACCGATCCGGATGTGATCCGACTCGGTACTGGCGAGCTTTCGCCTGAGCTCCTTCCGACCGCCCAAATGCGGGAGACGTTTAACGGCAGTATGTCCAGCCGTTTCACTTTGGGATATTCGGAACCGAAAGGCAGCCTATACTTAAGGGAAATCATCAGCGATTATTTGAATAAGAAGGGGATATCCGCATCTCCTTCTTCCATTCTTATCGTTTCCGGCGGACTGCAGGGCTTGCAGCTTATTTCCCTGGGGCTGCTGCATCACGGTTCCGCCATCCTGGTGGAGAATCCCACGTACCTGAACTCGATTCATGTATTCCAGTCGGCTGGCATGCAATTGCACGGCATCCCGATGGATGCCAAAGGGATCCGAACGGAATCTATCGGAAGGCTCAAGCGTCAGCACAGAGCCGCCCTGCTCTACACGATCCCTGCCTTTCATAACCCTACAGGCACAATGATGTCTTCCGACAGAAGGACGGAGCTGCTGAAAATCTGTGCCCAAGAAAGATTGCCCGTCATCGAGGATGATGTGTATGGCGATTTATGGCTGGATACTCCATCTCCGCCCCCTTTGAAAGCTTCGGATAAACAAGGACTCGTGCTCTATATGGGCAGCATGTCCAAAACCCTCGGGCCCGGTCTGCGCATCGGATGGGTGGTCGGGCCGGAGCCTGTCATCGATCGGTTGTCCGACATTAAAATGCAGACCGATTACGGCTCCAGCTCGCTGTCCCAGCATGCTGTCGCGGAGTGGCTCTCGAGCGGATCCTATGAGAAGCATCTCGTTCGGATCCGGGCAGAGCTGATGAAGCGCAGAGACTTTACGCTGTCGTTGCTGGAACGATATTTTCAAGATATTGCCCACTGGAATAAACCCCAAGGCGGATTTTATGTTTGGCTCCGCATCGCCAAGCCGATCTCCATTCGCGCGTTATTCGAGCAGGCGTTGAAGGAAGGCCTGCTGCTCAATCCCGGAACTATTTATGACCGTAACGACCAGCAGCATCTGCGGCTATCGTATGCATACGCCGCATACGATCAACTGGAGAAGGGACTTATCCGGCTTGCGGAGCTTATTCGCCTCCATGTGTTGTAAACAGCAAAAGCAAAGGGCTATTCCGAGGAATGCCGTCCCCCCTCTGGATTAGCCCTTTCTTTATTCAGCGCGATTTAGCGCGCCATCACGTTATCGTTTATAGCTCTCTTTCATAAACCGTACGGAGATGCTGATCATCTAGCTGGACGTATGGGTTATCCATTGTCGGCTACGATGCGATAATCTTCAGGGACCAGCTTCACGGCGAGATCAGCGCAGCGAGATGTGTGACAAATAGCATTGCAGGCCTCGCGCGGAATAACGGCGCCAAAAAGAAGCCCGTGATAAAAATAGCGCTGCTTCCCAATCGCCAAGGCAATTGATCCGGATCAACATGCTGCAGCACAGGGACGAGGGCGCACAGCCAGCTCAAAACAAGAAATAAAAACCATATCCAGAACGACCGCACCGGCTCCCCTCTCTTTCCTGTCAAGCGTTTCACAATTCCCAGCAAAATATTCCGTTCCAATTTTTAGTTATATCATATCACAAGCCTCTTCGAGCCTTTTGGTTAAATAAGTGAACTGGAAATAAAAATCGGCTTCGATTTTATTGTGAAAAATTATACTTGCAAGTCTAAACCCTTATCAGTACTGGGATTTATTCGGCAGGTTAAGGAGCCGAAAGCAGTAAAAAACAGGCCCGGAATTGTGACGAAACTGGTAACTCTCGTGAATGTTTGAACAAAGTATGAACTGCCTCTAAACCGCGCCACTACAATGATCTCGCTCACAACCCTCCCCTTTTGTAACAAATTGAACACATAAAATTACATACATTGACACGAATATGGATTTATCTGTTATTTATACAAGTTTATGTGTTTTGCAAAGCCGACCGGAACTTTCTACTATAGATGTGTCAGTAACATTGAATCGAACGAACGTTTCAAGGAAAGGGGTACATCATGAACAAAAGAGGGCCGTTATTTGCATTGTTTTTATGCTTTACCTTGCTCTTATCGGGCTGCAGCTCGCTCACGGTATTAGATCCGAAAGGACCGGCTGCCAGAACCCTATCCGATACAATCATATTCTCCATTCTCATGATGGTCGGAATCCTAGCGGTAGTTTACGCGCTCTATATCTACATGCTCACGAAATATCGAGCCAAGAAATCCAACGAAGGTTATGAACCGCCTCATGAAGAGGGCAACAAATGGCTGGAGATTCTGTGGACTGCCATTCCGATCCTGATCGTTGCCGTGCTCTCGGTCGTAACCGTCAAAACGACAGTGGCCGTCGAAAACGTGCCTGAAGGCTACGAGAACCAAGAGCCTCTGGTCATTTATGCTTCCTCTTCGAACTGGAAATGGCATTTCAGCTATCCGGAAGAAGGAATCGAAACCGTCAATTACGTTAACATTCCGACCCATCGTCCGATCGAGTTCCGACTGTATTCGTTCGGTCCGATCACAAGCTTCTGGATCCCTCAGCTTCACGGACAGAAGTACGCGATGAGCGACATGATCACCAAGCTGAACATGGTTGCCGACGTACCGGGTTCGATGATGGGTCGTAACGCGAACTTCAACGGCGAAGGCTTTGCCCATATGGAGTTCGAAGCCCTTGCCATGACCTCTGCCGAGTATGATGAGTGGGTTAAGGATGTAAAGGATACCGCGCCTGAACTGAAGGAAGATGAGTTCAAGAAGCTTCTGGACACCGCGCACGTCGGACGAATGACCTTCTCCAACACGCATCTGGAATTCAGTCCGCCGCCATCCGAAGACCATCACCATGGCGGTGACGTCAACGGCAATGAGGAGCATCAGGACCATAAAGACGTCCACCCGGATCCTGCAACAACGGAAGAAACGGAATTTGACAGCGAAACGAACGTGGATCCAAACGAACCGCTGCCGAACTTCCCGGCTGAAGAAAGCCCAAATCATCAACATGATGGACATTAAATCGGTGAGTGAAACGTTGTTCACCCGATCTACTTCATACATCCAGAAAGGAGCTAGGCCTTTATGAAATGGGACGAATTTTTCGTTACCGGTGATCCGTTAATTTACGGCGCCATGGTGAGTATCGTGCTCGTCTCGCTCGCAATCCTCTTCGGCTTGACCTATTACAAGAAGTGGGGATATATGTGGCGGGAATGGCTCACGACTGTGGATCACAAAAGAATTGGTGTCATGTACATCATCTGTGCATTGATCATGCTGTTCCGCGGAGGCGTCGACGCGATCATGATGCGCGCGCAGACCGCCGCACCGGAGATGAAGTTTCTGACCGGTCAGCATTATAATGAAGTATTCACGACTCACGGGGTCATCATGATCCTCTTTATGGCCATGCCGTTTATTTTCGGTCTGATGAACGTCATCGTTCCGCTCCAGATCGGTGCCCGTGACGTTGCATTCCCTAAACTGAACGCCATCAGCTTCTGGCTGTTCTTCGCCGGAGCGATGCTGTTCAACATTTCCTTCGTTATCGGAGGTTCGCCTGATGCCGGCTGGTCCGCTTACTTCCCGCTGGCCAGTATCGAATTCAGTCCGACGGTCGGCAACAACTACTACTCTCTATCGCTTCAGATTTCAGGGATTGGTACGTTGCTGACGGGCCTTAACTTTATCGTAACGATCCTGAAAATGCGTGCTCCGGGTATGACCCTGATGCGCATGCCAATGTTTACCTGGTCGGTATTGATCACTTGCGTCATCATTATCTTTGCTTTCCCTGTGCTTACGATTGCGCTTCTGCTTATGATGTTCGACCGCATCTTCGGCTCGCAATTCTTCACGATGGCCAACGGGGGCATGGATATGCTCTGGGCCAACCTGTTCTGGGTATGGGGTCACCCTGAGGTATATATCGTTATTCTGCCGGCATTCGGTATTTTCAGCGAAATCATCTCAGCCTTCTCCAAAAAGAACCTGTACGGTTACAGCTCCATGGTATTGAGTATGGCGATTATTTCCGGATTGTCCTTCCTGGTATGGGCTCACCATTTCTACACGATGGGTCAAGGGGCCATGGTCAACGGTTTCTTCTCCATCACGACGATGGCAATTGCCGTACCGACCGGGATCAAAATATTCAACTGGCTCTTTACGCTTCGCAAGGGCCGAATCAGCTTTACGACGCCGATGCTCTACTCGCTTGCCTTTATTCCGATCTTTACGATCGGCGGCGTAACCGGCGTCATGCTGGCGATGGCCAGTGCCGACTATCAGTATCACAATACGATGTTCCTGGTTGCCCACTTCCACTATGTGCTCATTCCAGGCGCCGTATTCGCCGTCATTGCGGGTTTCCATTACTGGTTCCCTAAAGTGTTCGGCTTCCGTCTGAACGAAAAGCTTGGCAAAATCGCATTCTGGTTCATTGCCATCTCATTTAACGTTACGTTCTTCCCAATGTTCTTCCTGGGACTTATGGGGATGACCCGCCGTACGTACACGTATTCGGCCGAAACCGGCTTTGGTCCGCTGAATATGCTGTCGATGGTCGGCGCGGTCGGCCTAGCGATCGGCTTCATCCTTCTGGTGTACAACATTTACTGGAGTACACGTTACGAGCCGCGCGACAAAACAGGAGATCCATGGGATGCACGCTCGCTGGAATGGTCGACGCCAAGTCCGGTTCCTGTTTACAACTTTGCGGTAACGCCGAAAGTCAAAGGCCGTGACGCCTTCTGGTTCTCCAAGAAAAACAACGAGCCGCTTTCGGACGAGAAAATCACGAAGATTCACATGCCAAGCAACACCGGAAAACCGTTTATACTGGGCATCGCCTTCTTCTTCCTGGGCTTCTTCCTGGTATTCAGCTGGTGGATTCCATCCATCGTTGCCGGTATCGCGGTATTGATTATTATGGCTACCATGTCCTTCGACCGTGATCACGGGTATTACATTCCGGTTGAAGAGATTGTTCAAACCGAACAGAAACTGCGGGGTGATACGGTATGAAAATAGATGCCACTCAGCCGCTGGAATATGGAACAGAGGAAAACCGCAATCGTATATTCGGCTTCTGGCTGTTCCTCGGAGCTGAAATTGCGCTCTTTGCTACCTTGTTTACCGTCTACTTCGTTCTCGTGAACCGCTTTGCCAGCGGTCCGAGCGGAGCGGAAATCTTTGAAATTACGCCGGTCCTGCTTGAGACGTTCCTGCTCTTAACGAGCAGCTTCACCATCGGTTTGGCTGTTCATGCGATGCGTCTGGGCCTGAAAAAGCAGATGATGATCTTCATGGTCATCACCCTGCTGCTGGGTGCGGGATTCCTCGGGATCGAGATCTTTGAATTCTTCACCTATGTTCATGAAGGAGTAACGCTCTCAACCAGCGCCTTCTCCTCCAGCTTGTTCACATTGCTTGGCACGCATGGAGCTCACGTTACCTTCGGTCTCCTGTGGGGAACAGCCATTCTGATTCAACTTAAAAAGCATGGACTGGATCATTCCACAGCCAACAAGTCCTTCATCTTCTCGCTCTACTGGCACTTCCTGGACGTTGTGTGGATCTTCATTTTCAGCTTCGTGTATCTGAAAGGACTGATGTGACATGTTAAAACAGCTGTTTCCAATTAAGCATGTAGCGGGTTATATATCGTCCCTCGTCCTTTCAGCTGTCGCGCTCGTCGTTCTGCTGGATATGCCGGCAGCTTCGAAAGTGGCCGTTCTGCTGGTCACCGCGATCCTGCAGGCAGCCGTTCAGCTCATGCTGTTCATGCACGTCGGGGAAAGCGAAGACAAAAAGTCCGTCTATATCAACATCGCGTTCGCCCTGTTCGTAGGGCTGGTTACCATCTTCGGAACGCTGTTTATCTTCATATGGGGCTGGTACGCTTAAGTCTCGCGAAAATCTGGGGTGAACGTGTACCGTCGATCATTGTTCGCTATCACGAACATATCACCAATATCAAAGAGGGCGTCCCAAGAGATCTTAGATCTCGAGGGATGCCCTCTTTTTTCTATTGAAGGTGCTGCATGCGAATCATTCCCCCATCATACTCCAAACATGCAAAAAGATCCGTTTCTCGGATCTACGGACGTGCGGCCCGCCAATTACGAGGAACGGTTTCTTTTTGCATTCCATATGCAGTTCCATATGCAGTTCCATATGCAGCTTCATCTGCCAATGCCATTCGCGGCTCCCTTAATCATGTCCTGCAGGCGTATCCAGAATTTCATCAATCTCACTCTGGAGCTTGGTGGTCAGGGTCTGTTCATCTCCGATGATCCAGGCATGATTATAGGGAGTTTCCACTTTGGAGGCGTCACTCTGTTGCCTGATCGAGTCAACATACTTCGTAATCGAGCGTGGCACTCCGTCGCGCTCCGTAAACAATAAAGGGGCGTGTTTACCCATATGGGACAATGGAGCGGCCGCAATGGACAATGTCGGCGAGTCCGGCCTCGAGAAGGAGAAACTGTAGCCCGGCGATTGTACTCCCCAGCCAAAACCCGTCCGGGGATCATGATACTGGGCAAAATGAATGGCATTCTCATACGGATCGTCCCCGGCTATGCGCGTTACCTTCCCATATCGCCGCAGCTCGTCTTCAACGGCCTGGGACACCACCTTTTCAGGTCCGATGACATAGATATTCGCCTTCCCGTTACGCTGCCTTAGGGCCTGCGCCGTCTCTTCGGGCACGTCCTTCTCGCTGACGTACAGCATCGTTTCCGGCATATGGGCAATCCAGCTTACCGCGGGCAGCGTATAGTCGGGCCGTTCCATCGATCCGACAATAACCGAGGTCGGTACTGAACCGTTTACCCTGGAAGCATAGGCATCAATTGCTGCTGCCGCTTCCGCGGCTTCCCCGGCAGGAATGTGATCGGCCTTGTATTCAAGTCCGTTCAGCTCCTTCATCACCTGATCCGAGATCGGGCCGACGGTAATAATCTCAATCCCCTTGTTGTGCTCCGCTCCCCTCGGCTTCAGCCGTCTCAGCTCTTCCAAGGTTTCCTTCGGGATTCCCCCTTCTTCAACGAAGAGTAAAGGCCCCTTGCTAAGCTGCGTCAGATCGACGCTGACAGCCGCGATCGGCCATTGAGCCGAGTCCACGAGGATCACGGTCTGCGGGCGGCTGTGCACGTTCGTGGACTGCCACAGCGTCTTGGAAGTCAGTACAGCTGCACTTACTGGATCGGATGTATTCAACCGAATCGTGTTTTTTGTGGCGGACCAAGGTACGGGAACATCCTTCAGCAGTTCTTTGCTGTGAACCGCCGAGGGAATGGAGGGCTCGGAATGGCTCTGCGTTTGACTCCAAGCGAGGATACCTGCCGTCAGCAGGGCAAGAGCCCAGCCGGCGATCATTTTTTTCACCGAATATTCCTCCTGTCTTCACAATACAGCGCATCGTGCGGGATCATTCTTCCTGCTGATCCGTCTACAGATCTTCCATTAATTTCTCCTCATCCATATCCGGCGGCAAGCCAGGACGCTCATGGGTACGGTTTCGGATCCATTGTTCCTTCAGCATCTTCACAAATACGTCATCCCGGGACAACCAGACCCCGTACTGACGCTTCATATGCCGCTCTGCTTCCTCGAACGACCTGAACCGGAATGGGAGAGGTTCTCCATTCCACTCGATCACCCATTCCCCGGCATAGGCGTAAACAAACAGCAAATCCTCGCCCCAGCTTTCGTACAGCACGCCGGACTCGCTTCCTTTGATATTGAACTGATTGCGCGAAGCATCGAACCGGATCGGTTCCAGCTCAAACGAGTCCGCCGCAAACAATTGATACACATCCTCTGTTATGGTGCACCCCGCAGCCTTGGCATGGCCGCCACCGCCATACCGCATCGCCACTTCGGACACGTCCACATGATCATGAATGGTTCGAAGGCTCATTTTTCTTCCGCCCATATTCAGTATCGCGATGTAGTCAAGATGGGGATAGCTCGTTCCCAGCTCGCTGGCAAGCTCGGAATGATAGGATTCGGCGTAAACGATGCCGACGCAATGCTCCTCGACGAAGGTTTGAATGAGTTCTCGCTGCTTGCGACGAATGTAACGCTCGATTTTATTCTCTTCCAAGTCCAGGATTTTCTGTTCAAATTCATCAAAGAAGAAGCCCTCGTGCGATTCCCGGAGGCGCTCAGACATCTTGCTCTCGAATTCGTCCAGGGACAGCATGTAGAATAAGTCATTCAAGCGCTTAGCCTCGATCTTGCCGCTCTCTTCCCATACCCATGTATCATAGAGACGCACCAGCTCAACGAATTCGTCCAGCGCTTCGCTTCTGCCGAGATGTCCATGCTCGATTAAATATTCATAGAACAGCGAGGTTGCCGATGCCAAGCGGCCGTCCCGATGCGTCACATCCACTTGTCCCCAGCTGTATTCATTAAAGTGAAGGGCTGTTTTATGGTGATCGATAAGCTGCACCTGTCCCCCCTCTTCGACAAACACGTTCAATTCCTTCTCGATGTCAGGAGAGACCGACAAATCCGTAATGAACAGCATATCGTATGGATTCTCCTGTACGGAGGTCCGGTTCAAATACCTTGCGACTTGTTGATTCAATCCGTGAATGGAGTTGTAACGGACATCGATTCCTTCACCGAAGGCGCATTTGGCGATGATGCCGCAGCCGACGCCATCCAAATCGTTATGGCTGTAAAGATGATACATGGTTGACTTCCTCCCAGCAAAAGGTGGAATGATTAGTTGTTCTTGCCTTTCATCCCTTTACGGTTCCCTTAATTCCGTCGTTTTAACCCCTGTCAGCCCCTCAGAATCAACAAGGAAACTAAAAAAGAAGAAGCGGCTGCAGCAGCCGCTTCTTCTGGAATATAGAAAATGATTATGCCTGTTGAACCGGCCTCGGCCCTTTGGATGCCATGACCTCGTACATGCCGTGGCTCGAACTAATAACATGCTCAGGCTGCGGCTTTCCGCGGTTGTCGCGATGTCCTTGGATGTGCGCAGGACTGGTTTCCCAGCGTTTCCACGCTTCTTTCGACTCCCAGCGGATCATCACGATAACTTCTTCCGTTTCGTCGGTACGTTTCGCATTCTTCACAAGAACGTTCAGATCGATAAATCCTTCAATTTGTTCAATGGGTCCGGGCTTGCTGAAACGTTCCACGACCAGGTTGGAGGTGCCTGCTTTAACAATAATCGTTTTAGTCTCGATCAACATATCCATAAACACTCCCTTAGCGAAAATCCGCCTGATTAAACGAACTATATATCATTCTAAATGATAACGATTATCAATGTCAAACCGTTAAAGCGTTCAACTTTAGCAAAAAAAAATCCGACCAGCATGAACCTGCTGATCAGATTGGGATCAATTCATCGATGCACGCTGCACGGAATTGCAGGCAGCGCAGTCTTCCTGCAAATAAAAAAGCGAAGTAAAGCCGGCCTTCTTCAGCTTGCGCGCAGCCAGGATTCCATCCGAGCGCTTGGGCGTTACGATGACTACGGAATCATCGGGCTTGAGCTCCTTCTCCCACACATACGGCAACCTTCCAAGCGAGATGTTTATGGTCTCTTTCCTCGGACATTCCATAAATTCGGACACATCGCGTACATCAAGCACTTTCAGATTCGGGCATTCCTTCTGTGCCAGACGAAGATCACTGCACTTCATGAAGCGCAAACCTGTTATAGGTACATACCTCCGGTAGTAGAGACCGGATATAAAGATTATCAGTGCGGCAGATGCAATCAGCACGAAGCATTCCCCCATCAATATCATGTGTTTCAGCATGAGGCATGGCGGTAAGATCACGGGCTTAACAAATCGCCAATCCTACCCCTACGGGTATATAGTATGTGCTCCGTACCTAATTGTCAATACATCATGACAGCGCGTTTTCTTCAATTTCAAACCCTAGGTCTTCAATCAATCCCCAGTCGGCCGTATGAGCCTGGCCTTCTGTCGTTAAATAATCGCCGATGAATATGGAGTTCGCCGCGTACAGTCCAAGGGGTTGAAGGGATCGCAGGTTCACTTCCCGCCCCCCTGCAATCCGTATCTCTTTCGTCGGGTTAACAAACCGCATCATGGCAAGAATCTTCAAACACATGATCGGTTTCAATTCCTTGCGACCTTCCAGAGGGGTTCCCTCGATCGCATTCAAAAAATTGCATGGAATCGAATCCGCTCCAAGCGATTTCAGGGCAAACGCAATCTCCACACGTTCTTCCAAACTCTCCCCCATTCCGAAAATGGCTCCAGAGCAAGGGGACATTCCGGAAGAGCTTGCCTGCTTCACCGTGTCCAGCCGGTCATCGTATGTATGCGTAGTCGTAATATGCCCGTAATTATCTTTGGAAGTATTCAGATTATGGTTGTATCGATGGACCCCGGCATCGGCAAGCTTGCGCGCATGTTCCTCATTCAAGAAGCCCAGGCAACAGCACACCTTCAGATCGGTCGTCCGGGTAATCTCCTTCACCGCTTCGGCTACATGATCAATTTCCCGATTGGAAGGGCGGCGTCCGGATGCAACGATGCAATAGGTGCCCGCTTTACGGCGAATCGACTCTCGCGCGCCTTCCAGAATTTTGTCCTTGGTCAGCCATGCGTATTTTTCGATGGGCGCTTCCGACACGATGGACTGGGAGCAATATCCGCAATCCTCAGGACACAGACCGGATTTCGCGTTCACGATCATGTTCAGCTTGACCTTGTTTCCATAATACTCGCGACGGATGTGGTAGGCGGCCTGCATAATGTTCAGAAGCTCCCCGTCCTCGCTGTTCAGAACCGCCAAGGCTTCGGCCGGGGTCACTTCATGTCCTTTCACGACCCGATCCGCCAGCTTCAACCAATCGTAATGGGTTTGTGTTGTCATATTCAAAATCTCCCTCTCCATTCTGATTGTCAACCATTTTTAACGATATAAAGGTTAACAATATGGATAATAATAGCACAGGCCACGAAAGTGAGGCAATCCTCCATTGAAGCCTCCGCAAAAAAAATAGGGACTGCTTCATCAAAGCCGACATCCGGCTTAATGAAACAATCCCTTTCCTATTTCAACGAATTGTTGGCTTTACGGTGCCCGCTTGGGCAGCATTTTCACATACTCATCGGACATTTTCATCAGCTGCAATATATAGTCGTAATCGCTGCGGTATTTTTCGAAATCCGTTACGGGCTCAAGCGTCTTCAAGGACACTGCGGTACCGTCCTCAAACCCGTCTCCCGGCACGAACAGAATGTCGTTATTAAAGAAAGATCCCGTCGGCAAATAATACCTCATTCCTATAACGTTACGGTCTACGTTAAGCAGGTCATGCCCGAACGCGTTAAACCCCTCCTCATCGAGCGAGACTCCCAGAAGGTTTGCGACGGTAGGCAGAATATCCACCTGTCCTCCCACCTGCTCAACGACCTTCCCTTCCTTCATGCCGGGAACATGAATGATGAGCGGAATGTTAAATCGACTGACGCGCTCATGGTAAGGAATACCCAGCGTTGACGAGATCATCTCCGCGTCCGCTTCTGCCGGATTGATGCCGAAGTGATCTCCATATACGACCAGGACGGTTTCATCCCACAGCCCGTTCTGCTTCAGGCGGTCTACCAGCGTTCCCAGCGCATAATCGGAATAGTTCACCGACTTCAGATAGTTTCCCAAATGGGTCCCTTCCAGCTCGGCCGGCAAGGTGATTTTCGCGAATTCATCCTTCACATGGTATGGAGAATGATTGGAGACCGTGATGTAGTGGGCATAGGTAGGTTTATTCTGCTGTTGGCTCTCCAGCAGCTTGTCTACGCCGACTCGGAACAGCTCTTCATCGGAAGGACCGAATTCATTGAAGTTATCATTCGTAAAATACGGCTTGTCGTAATAATGCTGAAAATCAAGCGCAGGGTACATCTTGCTGCGATCCCAGAACTTCACGTCATTCACGTGGAATGTGCCGGTTGCATAGCCATGCTTGTTCAAGAGTCGCGGAAGGCCCGGCAGCTCCTTATTTCCGAATCCGGTGGACATGGCAACCGTTCCTGTCGGATAGATCGAGGTATTCACCGCAAACTCGGCATCCGATGTATTGCCTTGGCCGATCTGTTGGAAGACGTGGGGGAAATACAGGCCGCCTTCCGCAAGCTCGTTCATCACCGGTGTCAGTTCCTGGCCGTTCAGGGATTGGCCCACCGGGAAGTTCTGCAAGGACTCCATCTGGACGATGATCAGATTTTTGCCTTTTGCAGCGCCGAAATAGTCCGGCTTATCCTGTGCTTCCTTGACGTAAGGATACGTCGCCAGCAGCTGCTGGGACCGCAGGATGGTGTCCTGCAGACTTCCCTCGGCCAGCGCACGTTTCTCCTGCGAGTTACGCACGACAGCAGACACCTGGTAGTTTATGAACCCCATTTGCTCCGCCCGCACGATTTCATTCTCGATTCCCCATTCTTTGCGAATGATCAGTCCGGACAGAACAACCGCTACGATAAGAACAACGGTCATGGAAGTACGCCACATCAGACCAGGCCTGCGTGAGTAGGTTACGGAATATCCGGAACGAGCTCCACCGAAATGCAAGCCCCTTTGGGAGCGAGAACGTATTTTCCGGACCGCCCATATGACCAGCAGGAGCAGCAGGTCCAGGAAGAATAGAAAATGCTCCGGCTCTAGCAAAGCCGTAATGCTGGCCCGTACCTGATTTACTTGACCGATACCCGCAAGCGCGGTATACGTCGGTATGGACCCAAAATGAACGTTATAAACAGCCGATGCAAACATGATGAAAGATAAGACGACATTTAGGATCACATAGACCGTCTTTTTCCCTCTGACCGGCAGCAGCAGCTCCAAAAAGCTAATCAGGGCGAGGAGCGACAGTGCATCGGTAAGCACCTTCCCCCATGCAATCCCATTAAACAGAAACACTCTTAGAAGGATCAGCTTGACTAAGAGCGTCAAAAAACGAGTACACATAATTTCAACCTTTGTTCAAGGTAGCGTTCCATTTCCCATTCCCTCTTTTGTAAAAGTAATGTTAATTTGCAGCTTCCATTATAACAGGAATGTAAACACCGATCTAATCCGCCCATTCCTTCGCTCCCCCGTCAAGTGTCCAATGCATGATCCATCCGTACCACGTAGGATAATGCATCCCAATCAAAGGCTGGAGGGTTTACGCATGAAGATGGTTGTAACCGGCGGAGCGGGCTTCATCGGCTCCCACCTGGTGAACGGACTCGTTAATCAAGGCTATGAAGTCCATGTAATTGATAACCTGACAACCGGAGATCCAGGTCGCCTTCATAGTGAGGCGATTTTACATGTAGCTGACGTAAACAGTCAGCAGACAACGGCATACATCTCGGTGCTGAAGCCCGATGTCGTCTTTCATTTGGCCGCACAGGCCGATGTGCAGCGATCGATCCAGGAACCTCGGCTTGATGCGGATGCCAATGTCATGGGCACGATAAACATACTGGACGCTTGCCGTAAGGCTGGCGTTCGAAAGATCGTGTTTGCTTCGACTTCCGGTGTGTATGGAGACCTCGAGAGATCTCAGCTAACGGAAGACGATCCGGTTAACCCGGTCTCCTTCTATGCGCTATCGAAAGTAGCAGGCGAACAATATATCCGTCTTTATCACCGCTTCTTCGGCCTGCAATACACCATTCTTCGTTATGGAAACGTCTACGGTCCGGGTCAGACCGCAAAGGGAGAAGGCGGTGTCGTGGCGGTCTTCGGCGAACGCCTGTATCAAGGCAAGCCGCTCCCAATATACGGCGATGGTCTGCAGACCCGGGATTTCATTTATGTCAAAGATGTGGTTGACGCGAACCTTGCCTCCATCCTTCATGGTGATCAAAGTGTGCTTCATGTTAGTACCGGCACCGACCATTCCGTCAATACACTCGTCGATCTCATCAGCCGGCTGCACCCAGACCGCATCGATGTCGATTATCTGCCCGCGAAGATCGGCGATATTCGGCACAGCTGCCTGAATAATGAAAGGACTCGGGAGCGGCTGCGGTGGAGTCCGTTGTTCAGCCTGGAAGAAGGCATGGAAGAAACCTACCGTCACTGGCTTGGCACACTAGTTTCCCAAAGTGCTCCTAGCAAATGAACATAAAACAGCCGTATTCCTTGTCATTCCAAGGAATACGGCTGTTTGTAAGCGTTCCGGTCAGGGCTACGATAAACATCTCATGCATAACGCTTCGTTTGGTCAGATCAACAAGCGGAGCCCCACCAAGGTTAGGATCCCGACAATGACGGTGGCAAACAGGCTTTTCGTAAGAAATGCGGTTAGGAAAGCAGGGACAGCCGCTATCAGTTCCAGTGTATGGCCCCCCGGATCCACGCGTCCGTCACTAACGAGCAGCTCCTGCGCTAATAGAGCCGCCATAACCGCGATCGGCACATGATCCAGCCATCGAATCATCAATTCCGGAATGCGGAGCTTGCTCAGAATCATTAGCGGCAGAACCCTTGGAATCAGGGTGACGACAGCGCATCCGATAATCAGTATGGCGATATGCCATCTTATTTCCATCGTTCGATCACCATCCCTGCTGTAGCCGCAACCATAATCGCAGCGATGACCGCTGCGCTTCCCGGCATGATCGTACTGATCGCAATTACCGAAACGGCGGCAACCATAATCACCATGAAGTCCAGTTTATACTTCTTTCGGCTGATCCATTGCAGGGCCAGCAATCCGATAAACATGCCAGGCAATGCAAAGTCAAGGCCAAACTTCTCCGGCTCCGGTATCCACGCTCCGACAAGACCTCCCGCAACGTTCGCTGCACACCAGAACAGATACGCTGTGATATTCAGTCCCACCATCCACCGGTAACCCAGCCTCTTCTGCTCGGCCGCCTTGGCTGCCGCCACACCAAACGTTTCGTCGGTTAGCAGGGAACCGATGAAGAAGCTTTTTCCCGAGGACAACCCTTTAAAATACGGTGCAATCGCCGCGCTTAACAGCAGGTGCCTGGCATTTACGAAAAATATCGTGACAATAATGGATAAGACCGGGCTTGCGGCGGCTACCATCCCCGCGGCTATGAATTGTCCGGAGCCCGCATAGAGCAGCAGCGAAAGGAGCGCAATCTCGAGCAGGCTGAAACCTGCGGTACGCTCGACGACGCCTGCCGCAAAACCGATGCTCAGGTATCCCAGCAGTGTTGGTATGCAATCCTTGAATCCTTGAAGATAGGAATTGGCCTGGTTTCCCTCGATATCGGCGGGAAGCCGTTCTGACTTGGTGCTCATCTGTGTTCGATTCCTCTCTCCCTCTACAATTCTATTTTTCATTACTATGAATACTTCTTGCTGGCTTGTCAACGCCAGGGATCGTTTTTTTCCATACAAATAAAAAAGCGTTCCGGACGTGCTGCTCATCTTCCGAAACGCTCCTCGTTTTAATTGGATCGCCGTGGCCTAAGGCTTCAGGATGACTTTGATACAGCCATCCTTCCTCTCATTGAAAATATCATAGCCAAGGGCAGCCTTCTCCATCGGAAACCGGTGGGTAATGATATCCGAAGGATCCACCGTCCCCTCTTTCAACATTTGATACAGGCGGGGCATGTAATGAATGACCGGGGCAAGACCCATTTTTAACGTAATATTGCGTTCAAACAGTTCGCCTAGCGGAAATGCATTGTAGATAAGCCCATATACGCCCGTAAGCTGGATGGTCCCGTATTTGCGCACCATTCTCGCAGCCATGCGAAAAGCCCCCAAGGAGCCCCCCTGAAGCTTCAGCATGCTGCCCAGCATCTCGATGCCGGTCCGTTTGGCATCCAGGCCCACGCAATCGATGACCACGTCGGCGCCGCCCTTGGTTATCTCAAGGATATAGTTCTCGATCTCGGGTATCTTCTCGAAGTTGTAGGTTTCCACATAATTGGTGCGGCTGGCATGCGCCAGCCTGTAGTCCACATGGTCGATGGCGATGACCCGCTTCGCTCCTTTCAGCCATGCAAACTTCTGCGTTAACAAGCCTATCGGGCCGCACCCGAGAACAATGACGACATCGCCGGGCTTAACTCCTCCGTTCTCCACGCTCCAGATCGCGGTTGGCAGCGCATCGGACAGCATGAGCAGCTTTTCATCCTCCATCTCGGCATCCTCCGGAATGATAAAAGGCATGACATTACCATAAGGTACCCGGAGCAGCTCCGCCTGCGCGCCTTGAAAGCCGCCGTACGCGTCACTGTATCCAAAAAAACCGCCGGTATCCTTTGCTTCATTCGCATAATCGCATTGGCTCTCCATTTGATTCTGGCAGAAGACACACTTGCCGCAGGACACGATAAAAGGAATGATTACGCGATCGCCCACTTTGACCCTGCTTACTTCCGGCCCTGCATCCACAACGACCCCCATGGGCTCATGTCCGATAATGTAATTATCGTTAAGCTGCCTCAGCTCGCCGTTATATATATGCAAATCAGATCCACAGATCGCCGTGGTGGTGACTCGAATCAAGATATCGTCGCTGTGCCGAAGAACGGCGTCTTTCATTTCCTTCACTTTGATCCGATGTCTGCCTTGATAAGTGACTGCTTTCACTCACGCGCCCCCCGCTCTAAGCCTTCATTCCACAATTGTAATAATTTGGCTTTTCAATGCTCAGTGTACGCTAATTTTGCGGGAACTAGTCCATCAGGCAAAATAATGCGGGATCAGCCCAGCGCTTCAGGCTGGATGTCCACCGGCTGCTTTTTGCTTCTGCCGACTTTCAAGAACAATACCAGCCCTAACAGTACCAGCGCTCCGCCTGCAGCTTGCAGCGAATTCATCGACTCATTCAGCAGGAGAAAAGCCAGCAGACTCGCTCCAACCGGCTCTCCGAGAACGCTCATTGACACGGTGGAGGCAGTCGCATACTTCATCAGCCAATTGAATAACAGATGACCGAATACCGTGGGGACTACGGCCAACAATGTGAATATCCCCCACTCGCGAGCGGAATAACCGGCCAGCGGAATCTGCATGCCCACGTTATATACCGCCAATACGGCAGCAGCTACCGCAAAAACCAGCCAGCTGTACAGGAATGACGGGAGTCGTCTGAGCAGCAGTTGTCCGAGCAGCATATGGACGGCCACCGCGGCCGTCCCCAGCAAAGACATGATATCGCCGGTCAGATGTCCCTTGCTCCCGCTGAAGCCGCTGCTGCCAATGAGAAGGAACACGCCGAGAAAGGCGATGGCCATACCTCCTATGGCCGCCAGCGACGTTTTCTCCTTAAACCAGATGTAGGCGCCGATCATGACGAATACCGGCTGAAGGGCCAGGATGATCGTAGAACTGGCTACGCTCGTCCACTTCAGGGAACCCATCCATAACAAAAAATGCAGGGCCAGCATCGCACCGGACAGAATCAGCAGAAGCACTTCGGAGCGCTTCAGCGATCGGATAACGGGCACGTATTTTCCCGCGAACGGCAGCATGATCAGAAACGTGATCACCAATCGGTACATGGCCTGAATGGAAACGGGACTGCCGGACCATTTTACGAAAATCGATGAAAAGGATATGGCTATAATCCCTATAAATAACGGGATAAAAACGGGAATCGGTGCTCGGTTCGAATTCATGATGGTTAAATGATTCACCTTTCGTGTTATATTAGAGATTGATTTCAAAATTAAACTTTCGGTAAAGGATAATCGGCATGAAAAAGAAAGACCTACGCAATCAAATGACGCCTCCTAAATTCTTGGCGATCGGTTTCGCATCGATTACACTGATCGGAACTTTTCTGCTTAAGCTCCCTATCGCTACCGCCGACGGGACTTCGACTCCGCTGGTAGATGCTCTCTTTACGGCCGTGTCTGCCATTAGCGTGACGGGATTAACCGTCGTGGATACGGGCACCCACTGGTCGATATTTGGACAAATTGTCATGCTTATGCTGGTTCAGCTTGGCGGCTTGGGGTTTATGACCTCGGCCACCTGGATTGCATTGATGTTCAACCGCAGAATCTCGCTCCGGGAGCGCATGATCCTTCAGGAAGCGATGGGACAATACCAAATACAAGGCATCGTGGATCTCATCCGAAGAGTGCTGGTCTACACGCTGATCATAGAAGGCGCGGGCGCCTTGCTTTTGACGCTCAGGTTCTCTGCCATCATGCCGCTTTCCGATGCGGCATACTTCGGCATATTCCAGAGCATCTCCATCTTTAACAATGCAGGCTTTGATCTCTTTGGCCAAATTCACGGACCCTTCTCAGGGTTTGCCACCTATGTAGCGGATCCTATCGTGAATATTATCCTGATGTTCCTGATTTTCCTTGGAGGCATCGGCTTCATCGTTATTTTTGATCTCATCGAGTATCCGAAATGCAAAAAGCTTTCGCTTCATTCCAAGGTTGTCTTGACGGTGACGTCCCTGTTAATCGTGATCGGGGCCGTCATGATCTTTATCCTGGAGCACAGCAATCCCAAAACCTTGGGGCCTCTTTCGTATCCGGTAAAGATCATGGCTTCCATATTCCAATCGATCACTCCTCGTTCGGGTGGCGTCAGCACCTTGGACATTGCGAGTCTTGAGCAATCGTCCCAGTTCTTCATGATTCTCCTGATGTTCATCGGGGCAGCGCCCGGATCGACCGGAGGCGGCATCAAGGTGACTACCTTCGCCGTGCTGATCGGTGCCGTCGTCACGATGATTCAGGGAAAACGCGATGTGGTGCTCTATCGCAACCGCATCTCCCAAGCCCTGGTTTACCGCTCCATTACGCTGACGATTCTATCGCTGCTGCTATTGGTAGGCGCCTCGATGTTCCTGTCCGTTACGGAGTCAGGCGAATTCTTAAGGATTCTGTTCGAAGCCGTATCCGCCTTCGGCACGGCCGGGTTATCCATGGGTCTTACCACCGAGCTCTCCGGGGTGGGCAAGGTAACCATTGCCATGCTCATGTTCCTCGGCCGGCTGGGACCGCTAACGCTTGCCTACGCGCTTAGCCGCAAGAATAACAAGGAGCTGTACCGCCATCCCGAAGGACGAATCACAATCGGATAAGCTATCCGGCCCGCTCATTGCCGCATGTAAACAAACCGTACGCCTCGATCCAAGAGAGGTGTACGGTTTGTTTCTTAAATACGTTTCTTTAGTCCGCCTCTGATTCCCCGAACTCGCTGGCATCAATGGCTGCATCCAGCAAATCGTCAAACAGCTCGTCATCGTTTTCGATCCGCTCGTCTATCTGGAGAAACTGCTCCTCGATTCCCGGCTCGCCGGCAAAGTTCAAACTGTAATCCCAATCCCGGCCGTTCTTGCTCAGGAAGGTGATCTCGTAGGATGAGGCATGTCCATCTATAGAAAATACGGTATATCCCACGAATTGATCGGCATCATCCCGCTTCATATCCGCACGCTCGATTCGGACTTGTGACACGTTTTCACGCTCCTTCGTTACGTTGTAAAGCACTCACAAGACTCAGTATATCACTTTTCTTGATCGCTGATTATGGTTTTTCTTATACAGCTCGATCTAGTATAATATGGGGTGTTACATTAATAATTGCATTGGAGGGTTCCAAATGTCCGATTTCAATACATACCTGGACAAATATGCCGAGTTGGCCGTAAAGGTTGGAGTCAACATACAGGAAGGGCAAACGCTGGTGGTCCATGCTCCTGTCGATTCCGCCGAGTTTACCCGCTTGATCGCGAAGAAGGCATACGAAGCGGGGGCCCGCCTCGTTAAGATCCTGTGGACCGACGAAACGATAACAAGGCTTCAATTCGAAAAAGCTGCGGATGACGTGTTTACCGAAGCGCCAAAATGGTATGCCGGAGAAATGACGGAGCTGGTCGAGAACGGGGCAGCCGTTCTGCACGTGCTGGCCGAGAACCCCGATCTGCTCAGCGGCATCGATTCCGAGCGCATCGGAAACTTCTACAAGGCGCGCGGCGAAGCATTGAAGCAATACCGTGCCTATCAGCAGTCCGACAAGTTCAGCTGGTGCCTGGTCGCAGTTCCTTCGGCTGCGTGGGCCGCGAAGGTATTCCCGGATGTTCCGGAATCCGAGCAGGTCGGCAAATTGTGGGAAGCGATTTTCCACACCGTACGTGTGGACCAGGAGAACCCGGTAGAGGCCTGGAACCAACATCTCGAAGTGCTTGAAGCCAAATCCTCCGTGCTGAACGCCAAGAAATACAAGAAGCTCCACTATGTTGCGCCGGGAACCGATCTTACCATCGAGCTGCCGGAAGGGCACATTTGGGCACAAGGCGACAGCATCAACGAAAGAGGACACTCCTTCGTGGCTAACATGCCGACAGAGGAAGTCTTTACCGCCCCTCTCAAAACAGGCGTCAACGGGACCGTACATAGTACGAAGCCATTAAGTTATGCCGGTAACATCATAAACAACTTCTCCCTTACTTTTGCAGAAGGCAAGGTGGTCAGCTTCACGGCGGAGCAAGGGTATGAGACTTTGGAGCGTCTTTTGAACATGGATGAAGGTGCCCGTTACCTTGGTGAAGTGGCGCTTGTGCCACATCAATCTCCGATCTCGGAGTCGAACATCCTGTATTACAACACGTTGTTTGACGAGAATGCCTCCAACCATCTGGCGCTCGGCAGCGCTTATGCTTTCTGTCTCGAGGGCGGCAAGGACATGAATCAGGAACAGCTGATTCAGAGCGGCCTCAATACGAGCGTAACCCATGTCGACTTCATGATCGGATCCGGCGACATGGATATTTACGGCGTGACGGCAGATGGCAAGGAAGAACCCGTATTCCTGAAAGGAAACTGGGCATTTTAAGAATAAGATGCAGCGTAAGCAGCTATTTCTCGCGAAGTAGCTGCTTTCTTGAACTTTTTCGGACTTTAATTGACCCGAGGTTGATTTACAAACTTAAAAATTGTGCGATAATCTAAACAACGCTTGAAGTTGCTATGAGGCAGCATATAAGAAATGGAGGGTCTGTCATGTCCAGCTTTGAACAAAAATTGGAACGCTATGCGGAGCTAGCCGTCAAGGTCGGCGCCAACGTGCAGCCGGGACAAACGCTGGTGGTTAACGCCATGATCGATGCGGCGCCGCTGGTGCGCCTGATCGTGAAGAAAGCCTACGAAACGGGTGCCAAGCAAGTGAAAGTGAATTACAGTGACGAGATCGTGAATCGGATTCGGTACGATCTGGCGCCCGACGAAGTTTTTTTGGAACCGCCGACTTATTACGCAGAGGAAGTAACCGAACTTGCCGAACAAGGAGCCGCTTTCTTGACGATCCTCTCCTCGAACCCCGACCTGTTAAAAGGAGTCGATCCCGAGCGTATATCCAATTATCAACGTACATATGGCGCAGCCATGTCGAAATACCGGCAATACCAGCAGGCCGACAAAATGAGCTGGACCGGCATTGCGTACGCTTCCCCCGATTGGGCTTCCAAGGTGTTTCCTGACGTTCCTGCCGACCAGCAGGTGGACAAAATGTGGGACGCGATTTTCCACGCGGTTCGCGCGGACCTGGAAGATCCTATTGGAGCGTGGGAGGAGCATATCCATACCCTTCAGCGCAAATCGGATGAACTCAATGCCAAGAAATATCACAAGCTCCGGTTCACTTCACCTGGAACGGATCTGACAATCGAGCTGCCGGAGGGTCATATATGGGCCCAGGCGGGCAGCCACAACGAAAAAGGCGAGCGCTTCGTTGCCAACATCCCGACGGAGGAAGTATTCACCGCCCCTCTCAAAACCGGCGTCAACGGCACCGTACGCAGCACGAAGCCTTTGAGCTACGGCGGCAACATCATCGACAATTTCTCGATTACGTTCGAGAAAGGGCGCATCGTCGATTTTTCCGCCGAACAAGGCCAGGATACTTTAACCCGACTGATCTCCATGGACGAAGGGTCGCATTATCTGGGCGAGGTGGCTCTTGTCCCCCATCGCTCCCCGATCTCGGAAAGCGGCATCCTGTATTACAATACGCTGTTTGATGAAAATGCATCCTGTCACCTGGCCATCGGGAGCGCATATGCCTTCAACCTTGAAGGCGGCAAGACCATGACGTCCGAACAGCTCCAGGCAAGCGGCCTGAACACCAGCATTACGCACGTCGACTTCATGATGGGCTCCAAGGAGCTTCAGATTACGGGAATCACGCATGATGGCAAGGAAGAGCCGGTCTTCATCGATGGTAACTGGGCATAATCGCCATATTTCCCGTTACCATGACTAGCAACTCAGCATTCGATTAAGTCAACAGGGCAGCCTGATTCTCAGAGGCTGCCCTGTTTTTATCTGGTCCATCCCCGCCCTTTCTCTTGCCGAGTCAATCCCAGATTCGATTAATACCCATTGATGGCCGAGCATATGATGAAGAGATGGGCGCAGCTCATTGGCTTGCCGATAACAGAGGCGAAAAGCGGGCCCAATACCATGAATTCAATAGGATAAGCCGGGATGCCTAGGGTCTCCAGAGTCGGCTGTTACTAGAATTTGTAGGGCTTTTTTACCCGATATGTTGTAAAATGATGAGAGAAATAGGATGGTTACACCAGAGAGGGGATTATCGCGTGTCCAACCGATTACAGCTCCTCCTTGCAGCAGATTTCGCTGATCTGAGCGAACCTATTCAGGAAGAAATCTATTATGAATTTTATGACCTCGTTTATGGGCAAATACTGTATGTCGTACGGGATCATGCTGCTGTTGAGGATATCATTCAGGAGTCCTTTATCAAAGTGATCACAAGCAAGCCGAAGTTCGAAACGGAAAGCAAGATGCGGGGCTGGCTCCGTGTCGTCGCGAAAAACTCAACCATGAATTATTTAAGAAAAATAAAAAATACCGTAACCAAGTGGATGTCGATAGTGTTTTTATTAATGAAGAGGACGTGGTAGTTTCTTCCACGAACGTCGAACACCAGGTGGAATCGAATTTGCTGGAGGAATCGATCGGGCAGTACCTCGACCAATTGAAGCCTGAATACAAGCTATTGATTGAGTATCGTTGGAAGCACAGCCTGACCTACAGGGAAATCGCGGAGCTGCTGAATACTCGCGAAGAGATCGTGAAGCAGCGTTTGTTCCGGGCCAGGGAATCCGTTAAGAAAATGCTGTATAGAGAGTGGGGTGAATTGGATGAGCAACGAAAAATACGATGATTGGTTTGATGAGGCCTTTGATGAAGCCTTTGATCGTGCAGCTTCACGTTCCTCACTCCCTACTGACGACGAATCCAAGCGACAATCCTGGCAGCAAGTCAAGCTGCAGGTCGAGAAACTTAACAATCGGAAACAGCGACGCCGCAGATTTCAGTTGGCCGGTATTATCGCAGCTTCCATGGCATTCGGGGCATTCGTGTTCTCCCAGCCTACCGTCACGCAAGCCGTATCGCCAATCTATCAGCAAATCGTGGATTGGGGCAATGGCATTACGGGCCAGATATTCGGCAAGAAAGAGCCCGTCGATCCCAGCAAGGCCCTTACTGCCCCTCCGCCGGATATAAGCCCTACGCCAGATAACGCCGATCAAGTACCGCCCGCTGAATTGGTGGAAACCAAAGACGTTCCCTTTACGGATTCCGACGAATCCTTAATCGAATCGCAAAAGCGCGTATTATTCAAGATACCTGAAGTCGGCTATATTCCGCCAGGCTTTGAGTTCTATGAGGCGACGGGAATCGCGGAAAGCGAGAACGCGCCGATCCTGGATCTTCATCTTCACTACAAGAATGCGGATGAAAAGGTATTCTACATCGATTTAATCGACATGACGGCAGAACGGTCCATCGGCCTTGGAGGAAAGGTTACCGAGACGCTGAAGCTGAAATCTGGAGCCGTAGCCTACCTGACTGAAACCAACCTCCGCTTTTTGCATGACAATGACAAAATATTGGTGAACATTAGCGGATTGTTTTCTCGAGAAGAATTCATTAAAATCGCCAACAGCATACACTAAAACCATACCTGCACACACAAAGAAGGACACTTTCATAAAGTGTCCTTCTTTGTTATAACCTATCGAAATTACTGCTCTACTAATATCGAGTTCGTATAATAAGTCCCTTCCTCATATGTACCGTTCTCATTAATCCAATGAATGGTTTTGCCACGGTAATAGTAGCCTGCCTGAACGTTGAAATTTTTGGTGCCGCTAAGCGAAAGCTTGTTGGTTCCGTTTTCATATGCACTGCCAGCATCCACCCAAGCCGACCCTGTCCAGCGCTGTAGAACATAATTAATGCCGATGCTATCTACGGCTTGTCCAGCGCCGGTAAATCCGTTGATGCTCACTTGGGTACCGCTTGCCTTACTAATCGTAGAATAGTAGTTGATCAGATATTTATTCGCTAAGAGGCTGATGGAAGAATTCAAATTCATTTCAACCGGAGGCGGAGTCGTCAAAGCACCGGGTGCAATGTCTGCAGCGGAGTCCGCGTAAGCCCCTCCTGCCAGGGATAAACTTAATAAAACACTGACTGCAAGTGCTGAAGCTATACGTTTTGGACTGCGTACTTTCGACATAATATCACCTTTCTTTCAATATGATAGGAACATCCATATTTTAACACGTCGTAGTAGCGTAAAAGTTTCTAATTTTTCACGGTTTGATATAATTTTTGAAACTTTTCTGCAAATAAAAAGAAGCAGCGACATAAAATGTCGCTGCTTCTTCTAATATCCAGTTTACGCGCCCGCTTCTTCCTGTATCAGCTGCTGCTCTTGCCTGATCAGGCGTATCCGGGAGATGCGTTTATTCTCGGTCTCCTCGATCACAAAGCGACAGTCTTCGTATAAAACAGACTGGCCTTTGTGCGGAAGCAGCACCTCAAGGCGCGCAGACAGCCATCCACCGATGGTATCGTAATCTTCTGTATCCACATTCAGACCAAATTGGTCATTGATTTCATCGATCAGCATCAATCCATCAATGGAGTATTCATCCTCCCCCACCTTTTCAATGCCAGGACGCTCTTCGTCAAACTCGTCTTGAATTTCACCGACGATTTCTTCCATTATGTCCTCCAGGGTCACGAGTCCCGAAGTCCCGCCGTATTCATCGATAAGAATGGCGATTTGCGTCTTGCTCCGCTGCATTCTTCGCAGCAGTTCACTGATCTTGATCGACTCAGGAACAGCAATGATCGGGCGAATCAGGGAAAGCTGGTCGCCAGCAAAGCCGCGCATCAGATCTTTAATGTGAATAAAGCCAATGATATGATCCTTGTCTTCGTCACAGATCGGATAACGGGTTCGCATGCCCTCGCTTGCAATCTTCAGATTTTCTTCCAATGAAAGATTGTTGTATAAGCAGATCATTTCTGTACGGGGGATCATGATCTCCCTTGCCGTCGTATCGGCAAATTCAAAAATGTTGTCTACCAGTGTCATCTCCGTGCTATCCATCAAACCGCTCTCGCTGCTCTCTTTCATCATATCCCGCAGTTCTTCCTCGGTATGAACATTGCGTTCAACCACCGGCTTCATCCGGAATATGCGGAGAACGTTATTGGAAAGCCCATTGGCAAACCAGATAAACGGGAACATGATGGTGTAAAATACCCGCAGCGGGCCTGCGGACAGCAGCGTGATTTGTTCCGCCTTGCGTACGGCCACCGTCTTAGGCGCTAATGCACCGAATACGATATGCATGAGTGCGATCAAGATGAAGGCTAATACCAAGGACACCGCATGAACGGCTGTGTTGCTCCACCCTATTCCGTTGAACCAAGGCGTAATCATGGCGGAAATCGTTCTCTCGCCGATCCAGCCAAGGCCGATGGACACGATGGTAATGCCAAACTGGCACGCGGATATATATCCGTCCAGGTTCTTCAGTATGTTCTGTGCAAATTGTGCACGTCTATGTCCTTCTTCAACCAGAGCGTCAATCCGGCTGCTCTTCACTTTAACAAAAGCCAATTCAGCCGATACAAAAAATCCGTTTAATAGGACGAGAATCAATACCAAGGTTAAACTTATCAAACTCGGTAAGGGGTCACTCAATCGATCTCCTACCCGCCATACAGCATGCTATGACGAATAGGAACACCTCCTTCGGTTATTAAAAATGTGTGGTGCCATCAAGCATAACAGCGTGTTCGGACTACGCATCAACTTCCCAATGGTCTCATCTCCTTGTCTTATTCCGACTTATTCAAGCTATATAAGTAATTATATAGTACTACGATACACAGTCAAACGTTGTCTTATGACATTAATCATCGTTGTTATGAGCTTTAATTTGATTCTCAGCCGTTAACACTCGTTTTCCGATGAATTGAACGATTCTATGAATAAACATTCAAAATGTTAAAATAATACGATGCGGCCGCGCGCAGTGGCGTTAGAAAAACGCATGCCATTGAATATTCTGCCAAGGCCAAATGAAATAACCTCCGTTTCACATCGGTGTAAACGAAGGTTATTGGGGCATTCGCAAATATAGGTTTATCTTGCCGTTGGAGGCGGATTGCCGATCACGCCCGGATATTGATAATTGAGCGGCTCGTCAAACACGACATAGTCCAGGTTCACCATCAGCAGGATGATCCGGCGCCCTGTCGTCCGTTCGCTGATGACGATATGATCGCGACCGGCGGCTTCGATAATGCCCGTAAACACCTTGGCATTCCATTGCGAATTGTTTTCATACGTCATGTAAAACGTTGCCTGCTTCCCAAGGTTCAATCGAAGGATATTCTCCACGTAAGATTGTTCAAATTGCGGCGGTGCCGGAACAACGGTGCCTCCCGGCGTCATTGGGCTTCCGCTGGGCACCTGCGGTGGAACGTTTGCCGTATAACCAGCGGTCCCGCGGTTCGGCACTCCCGGATAACGGACTCCATTCATGAAGTTCACAGGCGGCACACCTTGATTGTACATAAGTAATTTCCTCCTTTAATTTATAACTCCCGCCGAAGCGGTTGTATAACATGAATCAAAAAACGGACGGGCAATCGGCATATGTCGGGGTGAAGAAGCAGTGTGCCTTGAATCGGCCTGTGTTCTGCTGATTGTACCAGGTTGCCGGGCAGTCCCCTGCCGGGCGGAAGAACCATAGCGCGTTGCTAGCCGGCCATATGCGTTCCCCATTAATGACCCTTTGGGCTAGCTGACGATCCCGATCCCTGGCCCGTTGATAAAAATAGCCTTTCTGTGTTGCTTCAAAACCACCCGGGCTCTGAAAAACCATATCGTTCATGTTGCGGATGTTTCGAAAATCCAGGCAGTTACCCAGTATCCGGTTCACCCCGACATTCCCTACCATGAGCATGCCCTGCTCACCTTCGCCTTCTGCCTCTGCGCGGATCAATCTTGCCAGAAGATCCACATCATTCGAGTTCGCTTTGATGACTGCCACAGAGTTCCCCTCGCTTCCTTAAGATCACTTTGTATCGTATGTGCATTCGCCCAGAAATGTGCCTGGATACGAAAAAAAAGTTCCTTACCGCGTCCATCGCGATAAAGAACTTTGGTCTCCTGCTATCATGCCTTACTTCGCTTTAGGATTGTTGTATACATAACGGAACGTATACTCCCCCGAGCCCGCTTGAATCACAACACCCGCTTCGCCATCAACTGCGGAATGGATCCCCTTTGCTTCGTTTAGAGGGATCGTGCTGCCTTCCATAACGTTTGAAACGTCAAAAACACCCGGCAGGCAAATTTCAGCAGTCGTATTAGGCGGAATGCACACTTCCAACTGAAACTCGCCATCATCTTCCATCCGCCAGCATGACCGGACGGTTCCATACATCGTATCGATTTTGCCTTCCGCCCATGTCAGGCCTTCGCCCGGTACAGGCGCAAACCGGATATGTTTATATCCCGGCGCATCCTCCACGGTCTGTATGCCTGCAACCGAACGATACAGCCATTCGCCGATGGCTCCGTATGCATAATGATTGAATGAATTCATGTCGCGGCTCCAGAAGCTGCCGTCTTCCTTGATGCCGTCCCAATGCTCCCATATCGTCGTGGCGCCTTTCGTCACCGGATACAGCCATGAAGGATAGTCCTGCTGCAGCAGCAGCTTATACGCCGCATCGTGCATGCCGTGCCGGCTTAACACATGATTGATATAAGGTGTGCCCACAAAACCGGTCGTTAAATGAAACCGGCTCTCCTCCAGCAATGCATAAAGACGGTCCGCCGCGCGTTTTTCCGCCGCCTCATCCAGCAGTCCGAACATAAGCGCAAGTACGTGCGCGGTCTGCGTCGACGCCGCTAGCCTTCCGGACGGGGTCACGAATTCGTTACGGAATGCAGCGACAACCTTTTCTTTAAGCTCGGCATACAGGGCAGCATCTTGTTCTCGTCCCAATACGACCGCCGTTTTTCTAAGCAGTTCCACCGAATAACCATAAAACGCCGAAGCGATAAAGTCCCGTTCAGTAGCCCCCACATAGTCCCCGGATTTCGCATCCAGTCCCAGCCAATCGCCGAAATGGAAGCCGGTATTCCACAGATATTCATGCTCCCCTTGAGCTTGAATGTAGGAGACCCAGCGCTTCATGCTCTCGTATTGACGCTCCAATATCCGTCGATCGCCAAAATTGACGTACACCGTCCACGGGCAAATGACCGCTGCATCTCCCCAGGCGGCCGAAGCATAGGCTTCATCGCCGAGCACATGCGGAACAACGAATGGAACCGCTCCGTCATCGCGCTGTTCCGCGGCCAGGTCCGACAGCCATTTCGTGAAGAAAGGCGCAATGTTGGCAAGATAGGCCGCCGTCCCGATGAACATCTGCGCATCGCCGGTCCAGCCAAGCCGCTCGTCGCGCTGCGGGCAGTCCGTGGGCACGTCGAGGAAATTCCCCTTCAGTCCCCATCGAATGTTGCTCTGCAATTGATTCACCATGGGATCCGAGCATTGAAAGGTTCCGGTTTCTTCGAAATCCGAATGGAGCACGACCGCTTCGAAATGCCGGAGGTCCAGCTGCTCTTCCGTGAAACCGTCTAAACGCACGTATCGGAACCCTTGGAACGTAAAATGAGGCTCGTGGATTTCGTTTCCGCCGCCTTTTAACGTGTATTGAATCGTTTGTTTAGCGGTTCGGAGATTCTCCGTATAAAAGTTGCCCTCGGCATCCAGTATTTCCGCATGCTGCAGCGTCACCGTTATGCCCTCCGCACCGGTCACGCTAAATCGGACCCAGCCTACCAAATTCTGCCCGAAGTCGATGACGGTTTCACCTTTGGGCGTGGTCAGACATTCCACGGGCCGCACCGTTTGAACGGCTCTCACGGGCTCGTTGATCTGGGGCTTCAGCTTGTCGTAACCGTGGTCGATCGTTTCCACGCCATGCCAATCATCGGAATTATAACCTGCCGTACTGAAGCCTTCCAGTTCGAGGCGCGCATCATAGGTTTCACCATGATATAGCTCCGACATGGTGATCGGGCCTTTGGCCGACTGCCAGCTTGAATCGGTTGCCATCACTTCTTCGCTGCCGTCAGCATACGTGATATGCAGCTCCAGCAGAAGCGCTAATCGATCTCCATAAATCGCGTGCCGATCCTCCCACCCCAGCTGTCCCTTGTACCAACCGTTACCGAGCCAAGCGCCGATCGCGTTTTGGCCAGATTTCAGCATCTCGGTTACGTCGTAGGTCTGCGTCTGAATCGTATGATCGTAACTCGTCCAGCCTGGGGTGAAATAACAATCTCCTACTCTCTGTCCGTTAAGCTCAAGTTCGTAAAGGCCCAGCGCCGTGACATATATTCTTGCTTTCGTAATGGGCGACTTTAAGCTGAAGCTCTTGCGGAGCAGCGGGAGGTGACCGGCGTCAGCAGGCAGCAAGGATCGTGGTGCAGATATCCATTGTCCTACCCATGGCTCTCCTTCCAGCTTTCCTGTCTCCCAGTAGGCCGTCTCTGACCATTCCGTCATTTCTCCGGCCTGGTTCCAAGCACGCACACGATAGAAATAGCGCTTACATGATGTTGCGCTCAGCCCCGTTAATTCCACATGAACCGACTGCGACGAGGCTGTTTTCCCTGATGTCCAGCAGGGCTGGGCAAATTCATTCTCGATGGAAACCTCTATCTCATAAGTGGTTTGACTGACGGCTCTTTCGTCCGAGGCCAACCTCCAACTGATGCGCGGCTTTCGCTCTCCGATACCTATCGGTTGATGAAGATATTCGCATCGTACATCCGTTACGCTGAACATGCTTATTCCTCCGTTCACTTCAAGAAGGCTGCTTCAACAATCCGTTTGAATTAGCCGCTTGGCTTGATATTCGCTTTCATTTCTGTGCCTGTTTCAACTATTATTATAAGTGAACCTCCAAGCAGGATGATGGGGATAACGGACAATTTAATGCGGTAAAACGGACATCCATCCTCGATCAATGAAAAGGAGCAAACAGGATGAAACGACCGATGGAAACCTATTACGGAGATTATTTTTTTCGGGATGACACCCTGATGTATGTAAATCGTAACGCGGAGAATTTTACTGGTTCTTACCATAACCATGATTTTCTGGAAATTACGTATATTGCTGAAGGAGAAGGCTTCCATCACATGGAGAACTCGGTGCAGCGTGTTCGCAAAGGTCATATGTTCTATATACCGCTCGGAATGCCTCACGTATTTCGGCCTACCTCTTCGAACGGGAAGCCGCTCATCGTGAACAATTGCATATTCTCCGTTAAACTCCTTCCGAAACTGATTGCCTTTGCTTCCGATTCGAGGACAGCCTCCTTATTGAAACAGATGGAAGACGGCTCGCTTGGGTACCGCGCCATTACGGATCGGCATGACCGTTTCGAGAAGCTGTTCGTCTCCCTCTATGAACAATATGCCATGCAAATCAGCGGCTCAGCCGTCTATTTGCATACGCTGCTGTTACAGCTGATCATTGAGTTCAGCCGGGCCATCGAGCATTCGCAGCCTATGACCTCGGAGCCTTCGCATCCCTCTTTTCATGATGTCCTTCAATACGTGGAGGGACAATACATGCATGAGCTCACGCTGACGCGTCTTGCGCAGATCAGCGGCTTCAGCGAACGCCATCTTCAGCGATTGTTCCGCAGATATACAGGCCAGAGCTGGCATCATTATCTGCAGACCGTACGCATTCGAATGAGCCGCGAGCTGCTGAGAACCACGGCAGATAAAATCAGTATGATCGCCGAAAAGGTCGGTTACAAGGACATGCATTCCTTCAACTCGGTATTCAAGCGAAGCACGGGACTCACGCCGGGTCAATATCGCTCAGAAACGCAGCATCATGGATAAATGACCGGATTCTCCAGCAAAAAATAAAAGCATGATGTCCGAGCTACATAAGGATCATCATGCTTTTGAATATGCTTCATTATTAGCTGACCCTTATCTGATATCTTGGATGCTTTCACGTCTTGTTACTCCAGCTCTTTCTCCAGAAGCACTTCATCCTCCCGCTTATAACCTGATTTCTCATATGCTCCGATGGCTTGGTGATTATTATGACCCGTAAGCACCTTGACCGTTCTCACTCCGCGAGCGATCAATTGTTCCTCCAGAAAAACGAGCAGCATTCCTGCCAGCCCCTGCCTTCTGGCCCGCTCCTGAATGTACATTTCCGTTATCTCGCCGACAAGCTCCCGGTAACAAAAGGACTTAAAAAATTGCGCGCAGGCAAATCCTACAGGATCATCACCTAAATAAGCTATGGCCACGATCTCATCCGCTTGTTGCAAACTATGTTCAACTTCCCCTAGCGGCATCTCATCCCCATTAAACTCCTCGTTTAATCGAGCCAGTACGGATGCATCCGGAAGAGATGCTAAGCGTATAAATTTCACTTTTTCCATATCATAACTTCCCCCCAGTTCAAGAGTCGGTGCATGTTCGATCTTCAACCCAAGTATACCATCTTTATCCAGCCATCTATCATTGCTCCCATACCAAAAAAAGGCCCTGCTGACTAAACAGCAAGGACCTTTCACTTAAAAACAAATTAAACGGCGGTAACCGAGAACATCAGACCGCAATAAATCAGCACAACGGCGCCTATCCCGCTTAACAGCCCGACGGCTGCTGCCCGGTTCCTGCGAAATACGTTCACGACATTCCAGAGGAGACCAAGCCCAAGGCACAGGCAGAGTATCCCGATCCAGCTCCACGTAAAGGCCAATTCACCGATCGTAAACCCGGGATGGAACCAAACAAACGTTGCTGCAGGACCATATGACGCCAATGTATCCACGACCTCGTGCGGCGCCGGCTGCTGGTTCATGTAGCCGGTGACGATATAAATCAGCCAAATCAGGATTCCCTCGCTTCGTGCCCATGCCGCAGGTCGATAGCTTGTATCCCTGCGCAGCTTGCGCTTGACGAGATAACCGTTAACGAACGCGAACACCAGCAGCGGCAGAATGAGAATATGCTTGACCAGCAGGGCTTGACCGTAGGACAGCGTCCAGCTGTTTACGGGTTCTGGCGTCACGGCCGTCATCAGGAACAGACCCGATCCGATGACAAGGATGACGCAGGCGATGGCTACTGGATGGAACCATCGGAGAAACGCACTCCAGCGATCATGTTCCGTGCTGAACCATCCTGTAAGCAGCAGCGTTCCCGTCCATATGGCCATCGCCGTGAAATGGCCGAAGAAAGCAAGCTGTCCAGCGCCATCGAACAGGGATGCAGCGTGGTTGAACGAAGACATGGCGACGGCAATGCCCAACAGAACAGCGGGCATAAGCCAGCGTAAGGGAGAGCCGGGTTTCCGGCGGACGATCAGGGTCAGTACCCCCAATAGGATCGAAAGAACCAGTATCCAGGCATAACGCTCGCCCTCGCTGAATTTGAACATGATGCTGTTAAAGGACTGCCAGAATCCGATATCATCCTTGAAGAACATGATGATTTGCAGCAGCGGCACAAATCCGAATAGGATGATGGCTGCCCCCGCCGCTGGCCCGAGCCAGGCTGGTACCGAAATATCCGGCTTATAAGCCTTCGGTACCAGGGACAGCACCGTGATCCCGGCCAGAATGGCGTATGCTAAATATAAAAACGGCTCGCTTAACCAATAATAAGACATTACTTTCTCTTCCGGGATGCTTTAATGCCAAAGTATCCTGCGACAACGGCCACGATGACGATAATGACGATCCACACGGTCGACCCGTTTCCTTCGGATGTGTCATTAGCCGGCGTGTTCTCCGTCTGCTGATTCGTATCCGCCGTCTGATCTGCGTTGCCTGCGGCTGTATCATCCGCCGGTGCTGTTTCATCCGGTGTATTTCCTGTATCCACAGGCGTTTCTTCGGTGTCGGCAGGAGTCTCAGGAGCAGCTTCCGCTTCCGGTGCATCGACTTCGAAAGCATACGTTCCGTCAACGGGATGTCCATCTCCGCCAACGATCTTCCATTCCACCGTGTAAGAACCGGATGGAAGCGGTGCTGCCAGCGTTCCAGCCATGGTGTTCTGGTTAACCTTGACTTCCGATACTTCTACCGCTTCGCCTTGCGCATTCTTCACCTTGAGGGTGCTTAAATTTTCATCGATATTTTCATTGAATGACAGATTGACTTCCTTCACGCTTTCCGTGATCTTGGCGTCCGCGGCGGGCGTACTGGATTCCAGCTTGGAATGCGCCCACGTTGCTGTTGGGAACACCAGTACAAGCAGCAGACCCAAGGTCAGCAGAACCGAAGTTTTCACATGTTTCAACATGCCTATCTCCTCCAAACCATTTATCTTAAATTTGAATCTTCCCCATCATAACAAAGACGTTCCATCAATGCTAATGAGTATATTGTGAACAATGATCCTATCCTATTTTACACAAAAAAGGGAACGCCGCACAGATTGCGGCATCCCTGTTATAGTTCACGGATCCGGTTCTACTATACTCTCTCATACCAATAGCCAGGTATCCCTTTGGTCAGTCGCAGCAAGGCCTCGAGATAATAATAATCCCCCCAGATCATGTAATCGTCCGGCCCCATCCCGCCTCTGACGTAATAGGAACCATGCTTGATCAAGCCTTCCTCGGCAGCTTCACCGATGGTGGAATAACGGTTTACAAGGGAGATCATGGACTTCTCGACGGCGTCTGTCAATAGCCCTTTATTGCCATCTTCCTCTTCCAGGTGCTCCAAGATCTCCAGCATCCCGCATGCGGCGATGGCGGAAGCGGAGCTGTCGCGAGGTGTACCCGCTTCGATCGGAACGTCAAAATCCCAATAGGCGACATGGTCTTCCGGCAAATGCTCGATAAAATAGCGGGCGGCTCGCACGGCGGTATCCAAATATTTCGGATCACGGGTATAACGGTAGGAAAGCGCAAATCCGTAAACGGCCCATGCTTGCCCGCGCGTCCAGGTGGAGCCGTCGTGATATCCTTGGTGCGTCCCACCGCCGATGGGCTTCCCGTCCGAAGGCTGGAAGTAGAAGGTATGGTATGAAGAATCATCCCCTCGCATTAAATAACGGCGGCTCTTCTCCGCGTGCGCGACGGCCACGCGTTTGTAGCGTTCGTCGCCTGTTTGGTCATACGCCCAATACAGCAGCGGTATGTTCATCATGCAGTCGATGATAATACGGCCGCCGTTCTTCTCGTCGCCCTTCCGGCCCCAGGCTTGAATATACTGACCCTCTTCCCGCCAGCGCAGCATCAGATGGTCGGCTGCTTTTAGCGCCAGCTGTTTGCCCTCTTCATGTTCTTCCACGATCCACGCGGCCAATGCGGAGGGCAGGTATAGAAATCCGATATCATGATGATCCAGATGCCGCTTCTCTTCCAGCCGCGCCTTGTAATCCTCCAATTGAGCGATTGCCGTATCCTTAAACAACGGGTCCTTCGTATATTCATAACACAGCCAGATCATCCCGGTGTAGAATCCTTCAATCCAGTCATTGCTTTCTCCCCACTCGTATCGCTTCTCCGCCGTGATGTGAGGGAATTTCATCGGATATAAACCGATGTTCCTCTGGGTCTTTTCTACCGCATCCATGATGGCCTGTTCCCACATGGTTCACATACCTCCTATTCTTTGATGGCGCCGATCATGACGCCCTTCACGAAATATTTCTGCAAGAACGGATATAGAAACAAGATCGGCAGCGTCGCCACCATAATCGTCGCATACTTAATCGTTTCGCCAACCGGCATCCGATCTCCCCCTCCTACCGAGGTCATCATGCTGCTGGTATCGTTCTGGATCAGAATCTCGCGCAGGATCAGCTGCAGCGGAAACAAGTCCCGGTCCCTTAAATAGATGAGGGCATCAAACCATTTATTCCAATGCCACACCCCGTAAAAGAGCACCATGACCGCAATGACCGGCAGCGATAACGGGATGATGATCCGGAACAGAATGGTCCAGTCGGTGGCTCCGTCGATCCGCGCGGATTCCTCGAGCGCATCGGGTACCCCTTGAAATGCCGTTCGCATAATAATCAAGTTCCATGTCGTCATGGCGCTTGGAATAATCAGTGCCCAGTACGTATCAAGCAGACCCATATTTTTCACGAGCAGGTATTTCGGGATGAGCCCGCCGTCAAAAAACATCGTCATCACGATCAGCATCATGATGGCGCCTTTCCACATCACGTTTTTCCTGGATAAGCCATAGGCTCCGAGAGCCGTCATCAGAATGTTCAGCGTCGTGCCGACGACCACATAAAATATCGTGTTCAGGTAACTTCGGATGATATTCGGGTTCTCGAATACCATCCGATAGGAATCCAGCGAGAAACCCTTGGGCCACAGCAGGATGCCCCGGTGCTGAACGAATTCGGCCGGCGTGCTGATCGAAGCAAACAATACGTAGAGAAACGGGTATAACGTTATGATCGATAACAAACACAATAGAATGACATTCGCAGAATCAAACAGGATTTCACTGACCGATCTAGTAGTTCGCATGAGATCCCCCTCTCTACCACAGCTTCGTGTCGGTAAACCGCTTGCTGAGATAATTGGCTCCAATGAGCAGCGCAAAGTTAATCAAGGAATTGAACATGCCGACCGCGGCGCTGAAGCTGTAGCTTGCTTCCAGTATCCCTTTGCGGTAGACATAAGTCCCGATCACGTCTGCCGTCTCGTAGATGACCGGGTTGTACATGATCAGGATCTTCTCATCCTGCAGCGCCATAAAGGAACCGATCCGCAAGATAAGCAGAATGATCACGGTCGGCAGGATGCCCGGAAGCGTAATTTGAAGCATCTGCTTCCAGCGGCCGGCACCATCCACCTTCGCCGCCTCATACAGGGACGGATCGATATTGGAGATGGCTGCCAGATAAATGATGGAGCCCCAGCCAATCCCTTGCCAGATCGCGGATGAGGTATAGATGGTGCGGAACCATTCCGGCAGCCGCATGAACGAAATCGGCTTGCCGCCGAAGTAGGTGATGATATGGTTGATCAGGCCGTCCACCGCCAAAAAATCCACCAGCATCCCGACAACAACGACAACGGAAATGAAATGGGGAATATACGTAATGGATTGTACGGTCCGCTTAAAGATCCGATGTCGCACCTCGTTCAGCATCAAGGCCAGCACGATGGAGGCGGGAAATACGAAGATAAGATCGTACGCGCCAAGGATAATCGTATTGGAAACGACCCGTTCAAAGAAAAATCCGTTAAAAAAATCGCTGAAATGTTGAAAGCCGACCCATGGGCTATTCCAGATGCCGAGCCCTGCGGAGAAGTTCTTGAACGCAATCTGCAGGCCGTATAACGGTCCGTAATGAAACACGGCATAAAACGCCACAACCGGCAGCAGCATCAGGTAGATCGTGGAATTCCGGCGAAAGTCCTTCGCTGCTCTTGCGCTGAAGCTCTCGGATTTACTCTGTATCGTCATGCGTTTTGTTTCTTCCTTTAGCTGCACCGTATGCCCTCCTCTGTGAAAAATAACCCGCATGAAGAAGGCTAAGGATCGCCCCTGTTCTCCCTCTTCATGCGCTTTTACAAAACTTACCGGCTGTTGAATCGGTCCAGCGCAGACTGCTGAATCTGAAGCGCTTCTTCGATCCCCATTCCCTGTACCGTTTGGACAAATTGATCGAAGCCGCTGATCGGCTCCACGCCCATAATGAATTTGTTGATCATTTCTTCGTAATACGTATTAATATCGTTCATGATCGAGGCATAACGCGTGCTCTCTTCTGCCGTTGGCGAAATAATCGGCATCAAACGGTCGTTCTCCGCCTTCATCCATGTCTCAATGGCCGCTTTTTGCTGAGGAAGCGCAGAATACTGCTCGACGTAACGGCGATCCTGAACGAAAGGCCCCGAATAACTGGCCAGGTTGTATTTCGACAACGCTTGGGTGATTGACAGCCCATCCGGATTTTTCATCACTTCTTCGGTATAGGTCGGGTATCCGTCCTTCATCTCGTAGCTGACTCCCTCAACCCCGAAATTAAACAGCATATGCCCTTCTTCCCCATATTTGTAATCCAGCCATTTCACCGTTTCCGCCGGGAACTTGTTCGCTTTCGTCACAGCCGCCCCAAATCCGTTGAACGGCGAATCCTTCTGTCCAAGAAGGGGCGTGTCCCCTTTCTTCAGCACAACGTTCGGTGCGCCCGCCAGTTCGACGTCCGGATTGCTTTTTAGCATGAGCTCGGAATAGCGGCCGAGGCTGCTGCCCATGTATCCGGAGAAGGCACCCACTTGATTGTTGGTCACTTTGGCATCTTTGAGCGTCCCGTCCGTTGCCGCATAATCCTGATCGATCAGGCCTTCGGCATACCATTTGCTCATCGTCTCCAAATAAGATTTGAATTCCGGTTGGATAGGGCCATACTGGACCTTCCCGTCCACCTGATAAAATCCTGTCGTAATTCCCCACGCGCCGACAAACGCATGGTTGATACCCGTCATATCCATATCAAGCAGGAGTGGGATTTCATCCGCCTGGCCGTTCCCGTTGGGATCCTGGGTCTTGATTGCCTTCAATACTTCATACCACTCGTCAATTGTTTCCGGCACTTGCAGTTTGAGCTGATCCAGCCAGTCCTTGCGGATGATAAGGCCGTTAAAGGTCAGCAGATATTCGTCGCCGCGAATGAACGGGAAAACGTAAATGTTTCCATCATCCGTCGTAATCAGCTTTTTGTATTCCGGGTGTTCGTTCAGCAGTTTCGATAAATTCGGAGCATGCTCTTCAATCAGCTCATTCAGGCGAATGATCGAACCGTCCGATATCGCTTTATCCGGCCCTCCGGATACGTTGGCCCAGCCATACTCCACGACATCCGGCAAGTTGCCCGACGAGACCATAATGTTGAATGCGTCGGCCTCCTGCCCTGCCGGCGGATGCTGGAACTTAACCTTGGTCCCTGTCAATTTCTCCATTTCCTGATAGGCGGCAATGCCGTTCATATCCTGCATCGTTGCCGATGCGTTGGCATTCAGCGATACCCAATAAGTCAGCTGGCCGGGATACCCCGTTTCTCCGCCTGAGGCAACGCCCGTTCCTTCCTTGCCTTTGTCGCCGGCAGCCTCCTCGGCTCCCGAGCCTTTTCCGCTGCACCCGGCAATCATAGCCACAATCAGCATGAAGATGGCCAGCCTCGTCATACGTTTCCGGTTTGTTTTCAAATCACGACGCCTCCCTTTTTTCCTAAATGAATGATCATCCGAAATGTTCAGGCCGAGTTGATGCCGGCCCTGACTCAAATATTAATGCTGAAGCGCTTTCAACGTATATCGTACAGTTTCTGGATCCATATACAGCGATTAAGAATTGAGATGATCATTTCTTAAGGTGGATGATAGGGAATGCAGGGTTTCCTTGTATTTTCCTGGGGTGATCCCTTCGTATTTCTTGAATACCCGGATAAAGCCGACATCGCTGGTATAACCGACGGAACGGGCGATGTGCGAAATCGTATTTTTGGCATCCCGCATCATTTCCTTGGAGCGCTCGATCCGAATTTTGGCCAGGTAATCGGTCAGATTGGTCCCGCTGTTCTTCTTGAAGAAGGCCGACAGATAGGGCGGCGTGATATCGAACTGCTCGGCAATGGAAGCCAGGCTGATCATGGCATCGTCGTGATGCTCTGCAATGTAGCTTTTTATCTTATCCAGGAGCTGCGAGGAGGAATCGCCTCTCTGGTCTCTGACGTACAGGCAGACCTGGCCGAACATCCATTTCACTTCCCGGTACAGCTCCTCTACCGTGCTGCCTTCGGTAATGTCTTCGATCGATTTGCCTGCCTGACCGAATACGTCCTCGTATTTCAAATTTAAGGCATTGAGCAGCTTGAACATCGTGCTGAGCAGGTTCGCGAACATGAGTCGGCCGAGCTCGGGCGAGATGGATTGACCGCTGAAGTTGTTGTGGTACAGACTTTGAATGATATCCTGAGCCTTATCCGTATCCCCGCTTTTCATGGCGTTAATGAGCTGAATTTCCGTCTCAATGGGAAAATCATAATACACCCCCGTTTTCTGCTTCATTTCATCGTAGAATAAAATCGGTTTATAGGCCGTAAAAATGGAATATTCCAGCGCCTTCAAGCTTTCGGTATATCCGCTGGCCAAAGATCCAAGATCCGAACGGATATCGCTGATCGCGATCGTGATCTCGGATTTGAAGCGCTGTTCAATCACCAGCTTCACTTGTTCCGCCCAATCGTACAGCTCGCCCGCCTTGTCCTGCAGAGGTTCCGGCATATTCAGAATTATGGCAACCTGGTTCTTCTCCAGATCCACGGAATACGCGGTAAAGGGATGAATTTCTTCGGCCACCTTCCCGGTGACAAAGCGGATCAGGGCCCATTCGCTTTCCCGTTCGTTATGAATGAACCCGCTGGCATCCCTCAGCTCGATCAGGGCAACGGCAAAGCCGGGAAACGGAAACGATATCCCCATGAATTCCAGGGCATGCTCCGACATATCGGCCGCATCCACGTTTCCCTTCAATAAACGCTGCAAAAAGTTGGACCGGATCACCGGCGTTTGCCTCGACAATTGCTCCTTCATCTCCGTCTGCTTGCCAAAGGAATCGGCCATCGTGGATTTGATGAAATCATATTCGTTGCGTACCTTTCCTTCCTTGACCGGATGGGATTGGCGGATAAAGCGGATAATGTCGCGCAAGGGATAATACGCCCGGTACGTCATGTACGCGCAAGCGGCAACTCCGGCGGCCAGGCAGATAACCAGAACGCCGGCGGCCATTCGTTTGACCATATTCACCTTTTCCATAAACACTTTTTCCGGCACGACCGACACGTACTCCCACCCGCTGCGCGCGGATCTGGACGATACCGTCATGACGGCCTGCTTATCCTCAGCTTTACTCATATTGGATACTCCGGTTTCACCGGCACGAAGGATCACTTGACCGCTGGCATCCTTAATGGATATCGTTCCGTTGTTGGTTTTCACGATCTCCTCGAGCAAGCCTGTAATCTGCCTTTCGTCGATCAGCATGACAAGGGCGCCTTTGGGGTTGTTTTTCTCGCCAAATGGAAGCGTTTGCATATATGTGAGCATTCGTTTCTGGTTTAGGCCTTTGCCGACCTCCGTTACGGGCAGATACCGGTTGAAATGAACGCCGCGCAGTATATCCGCTTGGTATTGTTGAAAGGTTAAGCTTTCATATCCGTAGATATCGGAGAACAAGACGCTGGACGTCGTTTTTAAGGTTGGGCTGAGAACCGTATCGCTCTCATCAAGATATACATAAAAATCGGTGATAAAACTGCTGCTGTTTCGGTACCGCTGCATTTCCTGCATGAAGGTGTAGTAATTGTAGTGCTCCGCTCCGTTTTGAGGGGATCCTGCCTTTAACAGCGCATCCAGTCTCGGATGTGAAGTAATGTTTCGGGAAATCAAATGCATTTCATCCAATCGGCTGTCCACGACCTGCTTGGCCTGTTCGATGAGTGCCATGTTGGAGTTGTTGGCATTCTCGATCATAATTCGCTCGATTTGGGTATACAGACCCCAGAACACGATGACTGGGATCAGCAGTACCACAAGATAGGACATGAGCAACGTAACGAACACGGATACGCGATTGGAACGCTCATTTCTTGCAGTGGTTGTCGTCAATTTCCCCATACCCTCATTCCTTCCATTCTTTAGATGTGTTCTTTCCGCACTTACATTAATTACATCATACTGTTTTTATTTAACATGAACAGGTTTTCTTCAAAAATGTTAATGCATCACGAAATTGTATCATACTCGAACGCTGCGGCTTCCTCTACGATGGAAGTGTTCCGGTTTCATGACCGGAAATCGATATCAGTCGGGAGGGAATGGATGTGAAACGAATGGCTCTGATTGTACTCATGCTGATTACGGGGCTTCATGGCTTTTTGCCGCCCCCATTGGCATGGGCAGAGGGCGAACGAGATCAGGTACAGGAGGGTTTGCTTGTGAACAGCGGTTTTGAGGCAACGGAGGCGGGGTCCAGTTGGTCAGGCGGAATCAAGCCGGCAAATTGGGGACAGTGGCTTCCAACAGGCTCGCCCATATTGGGAGTAGATTCGGGAATATTCAAGTCCGGGAAACAATCGGTCAGCATCGAAGGTCCCGCAGGAACGGCCAGCCGGGCAGCCATAACCCAGTCCATCCCGGTAGAGGTCGGGAAAACGTATCGGATCAGCGGCTGGGTCAAAACGGAGTCCGTCAGCAATGCCGCACTCATTCGATATCAAATGAAGCGAACCGGCACCAGCAATGTGCTGGTTCATGTCGGAACGCTCAAGGGCACCCAAGACTGGACCTATATGGAGAAGCTATTCACCGTTCCGGAAAATGCAGCCTCACCGCCCCTATTGACCGTTGAGCTGTTTCTGGAAACCGGAACGGGCAAAGCTTGGTTTGACGATGTGTTGGTTGAGGAGCCGCTTCAATCCATCGCGATCGAACCGGATGTGGCCTATCTGAATACGGGCGAGACCATAACACCTTCCGTCCGTTATGAGCCAGGCTCGTCACCTCCCCCTCAGCTGCAGTGGTCTGCGTCCAATCCGGAAGTCGTGGAAGTGACGGATCAAGGTGACGTAACCGGCCTTTCCACAGGACTTGCAACCGTAACGGCAGCGACTTATGACGGTGCTCATACCTCCTCAATAGCGGTTAGCGTCAATGCGCCGGACACCTTGCTGGTGGACGATTACGAAGGCGAAACGGCTCAAGGCCAAGCTTTGCTCGGGCAACTGTCCGCGCTCGACAGCAGCGGTGCCGACCTTACGTATCTCCTCATCTCCAAGCCTGCGCACGGCATGATTACCGTAAAGGAGAACGGCAGCTTTACCTACTATCCCGACAGCAGCTTTAGCGGAGCGGATCGCTTCCAGTTTGCTGCCCTGCAGGCTGATACGGGCGGCGCCAAATTCGGCCAGGGCACGATCCACGTTACCCCTGTGAATGCTGCTCCCCTGCTGGATTTGGAATGGGGCTATACGACGATGAACACCTCCCTTTCCGGCCAATTCAAGAAAGCGGAGGATCCGGATGGAGATCCGATCGCATGGAAGCTTGAAGCACCGCCGGCACAGGGCACGGTTCAAGTGGATGCCGAGGGTACTTATCGATATGCTCCCAATGAAGACTATCTGGGGTACGACCGTTTTCGCGTATCGGCTGAAGATGGACGTGGCGGACGTACGGAAAGCGATATGCTGGTCTTTGTCGGGCCGACGGCAGATCGAATTTCGGAATCGCTACATGCCTCATACGCCCGTTCCCATCCCCGTCTTCTCGCATCCACGGACGATTTGAACCGCTCCAAGCAATTGCTGGCAAGCGGAGATCGTTATATGACGGAGTGGATGGAACTCTTGAGAAATCAAGCAGACCCCGTCCTTGCGACTACGCCGCTAACCTACCAACCTAATGGGGGCAATGCCTACATGCTGCGCGACCGCTTGATTCCGACCGCGCTCATGTATCGCTTGACCGGCGAATCCCGTTATGCCGAACGTGCGTGGCAGGAACTGGAGTCGATGACGCACTACCCCGATTGGGGCGGCAGAACCAACAATATCCTTGCCTTGTCCGAATTGTCTTTTGCCGTTGCGTTGGCCTACGATTGGATATACGACGATTTGAATGAAGCTCAGCGAGCCCAATTGAATGCGGCGATTCGGGATCATGCGCTTGCTGTCGCGCTCGATTGGTACCGGGGTGAATTCCGCCATAACGGGGAGCACAATAACATTAACCTGGTAGACAACGGAGGCCTTGGCCTGCTTGCGTTAACCGTTGCGGATGAGCCTGAGACCGAGGATCAGGCTCTGGAAGTCATCCAGAGCACGTTTCAGAAGCTGCAATATGCGCTCCGTCACTATACCGAGGACGGTTCTTGGCCGGAAGGTCCTGCTTATTGGCATTATGGAGGCCAATACTTGGCCATGTATATTCAAGGCTTGAATAAAAGCCTGGGTACCGATTTTGGGCTATCCCTGCTGCCGGGATACGAGGCATCGGGCGCATATCCGTATCATTTGCTAGGCGAAGGCGGCGTGTTCAATTTTTATGATGGCGGCGTCAGCTACAACATGTATGAATCCTTATGGTTCGCCTCATTCTTCGATAAACCTGAATACGCCTGGTTTATTGGCGATCTGTATGAGCGCAAGGGCTACTTCCACCCTCTGTATCTGGTGTTTTACGAGCCTGGCATGTTTGAAACGGCTCCGACGGAGCTGGATCGTTTCTTCACCGGCATTGAATCGGCCTCCATGCGGAGCGCATGGGATGATCCCTATGCCTTGTTTGCTTCCATGAAAGGCGTTAACGAAACGATGCGAAGCCATAACGATCTGGATGGCGGTACCTTCGTTTTTGACGCGTTGGGCGTAAGGTGGGCATCCGATCTGGGGAACGAATCCTACAGCTTGCCCGGCTTCTGGGATTACAATTATAATCGCTGGACGTATTACCGCAAAAAAACCGAGGGACATAATACCATCGTCATCAATCCCGTCCAGAATCCGATTGTTCAGCAAGAGCCTTACGGCACAGCCGTTACGATAAAAAAGGAATCGAAGCCAAGAGGAGCCTATACGATTCTGGATATGACCGACCTGTACCGGAAAGACGCAGGCGAGATGTTAAGAGGAATGAAACTCTCCGCCGATAGACGCGAACTGGTCGTCCAGGATGAGATGAAACTGAAGCTTCCTTCAGAGCTGTATTGGTTCATGCACACCGGAGCGGACGTGGAGATTGTTGCGAATGGACGCGCCGCCATTCTTTCACAACTGGATAAGCGGCTGTATGTTGAGCTGGTCGAAGGACCGGCCGGTGCCCGGTTCTCCGTCATGGATGCAGCGCCGCTGGCGACCTCCCCGAATCCGGATGGCCAATCCAGCAACGAAGGCATGCGCAAGCTGACCATACACCTGGAGCACGTCCAGAATGTCCGGTTGTCCGTTCGCATGGTTCCTTTATACGCAAACGATCCGATACCTCCAGCGGAGACGGGGTATACTCCTCTGCTGGAATGGACCATACCTGACGGCGATCTGCCCGAACCGGCAGCCCGACCTATGGTTAACCGTTTATTAATGGACGGAATGCCGCTCCATGGGTTTCGTCCAGAATTCACGTATTATAAAGTCGGACTTCCGTTTGATGCTCCCTCTCCGCCTGTGGTGACGGCCGAAGCGGAGCATGCCGTGTCCATTGATCAGGCAGAAACGATCCCGGGTACGGCAACCATCGTCATTCAGAACGACGCTCAACCGAATCTGAGCAATAGATATACCATCAAATTCACCCGGAATCCCGCCATAGGCGAACCGCCGAACCATCTAAAATATCAGGTGGAGCAGGTTACCGCGAGCGCCGTTCCCGAATCGGCGAACATTCCGGAACATACCGTCGACGGCAACCTCAGCACTCGCTGGTCCGCGCCGGGCACGGAATACGTACAGCTTGACCTGGGTGAGCTGAAGCCAGTGGGCGCTGTTTCGCTGGCCATATATTTAGGGGATACCCGTAAAAACCGGTTTGATGTTCTTGCCTCCGTCGATGGCGAGGAATGGTCGACCATCTACGAGAATGGGCTGACTTCCGGTACGACTGTACAGCCTGAAACTTTTCTTGTGGAGCAAACGACAGCCCGGTACATTCGGATACTGGGCAAAGGAAATAATGCCAACCCGTGGAATAGCTTCACCGAAGTCGGCGTGTACCCGCTAGCCCCGATCGTAATGCGCGTGGAAGCTTCGGATGAGCTCAAACTGGGCGAATCGGGGCAAATCGAAGCCTGGTACGGCTTTCCGGGCGGGATGCGTGAACAGGCGGAAGAGCTGACGTACACATCCGATGCTCCGGATATCATTCAAGTGAGTTCAACCGGACGGATGAAGGCGATATCTCCGGGAAGCGCTGCGATCTCGGTTAAGGACCAACGTTACGGATTCGTTGAAACGCTCCATGTCACGGCCGTATTCGATGGAAATCAGCCTTTTCTCCGGCTGCTGGGCAAGGATCTAATGACTTCCAAGACAACGCAGCAGCTTCGGGCTGAACTTCTTCACCCCGATGGCCGCAAGGAATCCCTCGCCAAACTCAGCTATCGCAGCAGCAACCCCCATATCATCTCCGTTAACGCACAGGGAGTTGCCCGCGCGAATCAAAGAGGAAATGCCGTTGTCAGCGTAACCGACCGGACGAGCGGCAAGTCGGATTCCATTGCTATAACCGTCCGTTAAGTCCAAGCGGCTATATTGAGATATTCGCCACTGTTTTGCGAATACGGGTTATAACCAGGAAAGGATCGTCCCCGGGGGGACGATCCTTTTTTATTTTATCTATGCAACAAGTTAAGGTTCATATATCATTTTGCGGGTCATGCCGCCGTCCACCACCAGATGGGACCCTGTTACAAAGTCATTCTCCGGATCGGTAAAATAAAAGCAGGCTTTGGCGATATCGGCCGGAATCCCGACCCGACCCGCAGGGTGCTGCTTATGGTCCTCGGATCGAAGCACTTCATAATCCCCGGTTTCAATCCAGCCCGGACTTATGCAATTTACCCGAATTCCATCGGGCCCCAGACTAACGGCCATGGCATGGCTCAACGCAACGATGGCTCCCTTGGAAGCCGCATAAGCTTCCGAATTCGGCTCGGACATGATGGAACGCGTGGAGGATATATTGACGACAGCCCCGCCATTCCCACTCTTTTTCATATATGCGGCAGCCTCGCGGGTAGCCAAAAAACAGCTTCTGGCGTTCGTGTTGATTACGTCGTCCCATTCTTCAACCGTAAGCTCATATGGTGATTTCCATCGGGAGACCCCAGCGTTGTTTATTAAGATATCGATGGTGCCCCCATATTGGTCCGCTTGGTCCATCAGGCGTTTAATCTCTTCTTCCTTCCTCACATCGCAGGGGATGAAGACGGCATGAAATCCTTGATCCTTCAAGGTGTTTGCCGTCAGATTGCCCTGCTCTTCATGAACATCGCTTACTATCACTCGAGCTCCGCTAGCCGCATAAGCCTCAGCCAATCCCCGGCCTATCCCGTTCGCAGCGCCCGTTATCACGACCGTTTTATCCTGAAATTTCATAGGCAGCTCCTCCTTCTCCTACATTATATACCACAGGAGAAGGCGTCATAAAATGAACCAGCCTCTTATTTAGGCTGTTCATAACCCCGGACCACGTGAAGATGCGCTCTGGGGTGCCTGACGAATCCGTAGTACCGGGTTCCCTGAAAACGAAGCAGTCCCTCGTCCCCTTCCGCGCACATGCCGAATTCCTCGCCGTTTACGGCAAATTCCATGCGATCTCCGCTCTCCACTTCGAATGTCAAATAATAGGTGGTACGAGTACGGCTCGACATCGTATCATCCGTCTGCTGTGTATGTTTCACTTCCGTTCGCTTGCTCACAATTTTGGAATCGACCGCTAGCAAAGGCTGTCGGTTATTCTGACTCCATTGCAGGATTCCCTTACCGGCCGACAGCAAAATGATCCCGATGACGACGATGAAAAACACGGGCATAACGCTGCCGAAAAAATCGAACATCCAATCTGACCCCGATCCCATACGGCTCCCCCCTCCACCTTGTCTTGAAATATGTATATGCTTTATGTCGGACAATTTAACTCCTACATCATGGAAAGTTTGATTGAAATTTTAAAGAACTTGTCCCTTTCTGGGAGCGTCAAAAAAAGCTGATGCCGGCACTTTGCCAGTTATCAGCTTCTTCATGGAACCTTATAACGCCCTGATCCATTCATGGTCTTCATGTTGTTCATACCCGCTTAATCGTAAGCCAATCTCATCCATTTCATCGTTTCTTCTTGTCCCGTCATTTCATGGTCCTGCGGTGTCATGTCCTGCTCATTCCAGCAAGCCAGGCATTGCTCCTCCGTCTGACATAAACATGCATCATCGCAATGGTAGCACAAGCGAAGGAAATTTATCGTCATTTGATCGGTATGCATGAGGATCGTCCCCTTCCAAACATTTTGACGTACCTGATTACATCTTTATAGTAGCATACAGGTTGAATATTGTTTGTGATTTATTTCACAATTCTTTGTGTTTATAAAGGCTTTATCGGAACCGTTGGTTTTAGCCGATAAAGCCTTCGTCATCGAGAGCGTTTTCGATTGGCGAATCAGATCCTGCTTGTATGCTATTAGCCGGTATTACAACCCCTGCCAGGTTACGCCGCCGTCACTGCTTTTCATCAGGCGCGATCGGTTTTTGTCCGTCGTTTCAATCAGCATCCAGCCGACATCCGACGATGTGAATTGCAATTTGACCACATTTGGATATTTTGCAAGATTATCGGACAGCAGCTTGCTTCTAGGGAATGGCGTCCAGGTCTTGCCCATGTCGCTCGTATGATAGACGATGCCGTTCACCATTCTCCATCCGTCATGCAGACGACGGAAGACAGGCTGGATGGTTCCCTTCCCGCTATTTCCCGTCATGGGGAACGACACCAAATTCCATGACTTCCCCGTATCGGCCGTAAAGTAACCCAAATAGTTCGCCTGATCTTCCTTCACGCAGGTAACCGGTATATACATCTCGCTTCCGCTACCGCCTTTGCCCAGATACTTGGGCGTCCCGGCAAAAACGGAACCGCACGCATCCAGCAGCTTGCTTTTGAATACTTGGCCGGAAGACTTCCACTTCTGTCCTCCGTCACGTGTTATATACAACTTGGAAGATTGCATTTCACGGATGGTCGCAAACCCGACAAGCGAATCCGTGAACGTTAATCCGATGACGGATCCGGTTCGCGGAATGACGCTTCCCGGAATTCGGGATGTTGGATACTCCGTATTCTGCATAATCTCATCCCATAATCCGCCATTATTGCTGGTGTGAAACAGCGACTTCTCTTCCGATCCCCGGGAGAGATCGCCTTTTGCCATAATCCATCCCTGCTGGGATGAAACGAAGGACATTGCCGTGACGACTCCCGTCTCCGGAAGCGAAGAGAGCTTCCAGCTGGCGCCACCGTCGGTCGTATTGAGCAGGATCGTTTCGGCCGATCTCTGTTTGTTTCGTATAATCCAACCATGATTTTTATCCGTGAACACGATGTCTTTCCCATACTCCAGCTTGTCAACGAATTGGACATTGGATGATGGAGAGATATCAACCCAAGTCTCACCGTAATCTTGGGTTTGATAGAGACGCAGTTCTGTGTTCGTGATCCCCCAAGCAATCCCCGTTGACTCACTGAGCAGATGGAAATCCGTCAACCGTGTATGTATCTGATATTTGCTTTTTTCCTCAGGTGCTTTCATGGCCGTATCCGGCGTTACTAGTGTGATAGTCTGACCTTCTTCTTCATCTTCAATCGATTCAGGAGGGTCTTCTACAGTAGAAGTTTGCTGTTGTTGTTTTATCGGTTCTGAGGTACAGGCTGCTAACGTGAATACAATCATCATCAGCATACCGAGCCAGAATATAAAACGTCTAGATATCAAGAATTCTTCCTCCTCTTATTCGATGTCATGCCGGCAAGTCTGCTTTTTCGACATTATAACATATTACATCCTACGGAAATGTAAAGAACCGGCTTGCAAAATTTACAATACTGTAGCTTTTTTGATAGCGTCATTCTCAGATGCATAAGGATGTTTCTATTATGGAAGACTTTTGAGGTGTGCGAATGAGCAAGTCATTACATACAAGGAGGTGAACTTTCATGGCTAAACCTGATAATCGCGAAGACAATGTCGAACATTTGCAGCAGGCCGTCCAAAACACGATCGAGAACTTCCGTGAGGCGGAAGATTATCTTCAGGAGTTCGGGGATGAGATTCCCGCAAGCGAGAAAGAACAGATTCAAGACCGCAATGCTCGTCGCGAAAAGAGTATTTCCGGCTTCCGGGAAGAGATTAAAGACGAGGCTGCCCACCAGCAAGGAGAATAATCTGCAGACCGCAAAAAAACAGGAGGAGCTTATGAAGCTCCTCCTGTTTCTTTGCCACGCTATAGTGGGCTCTTTCTGACAATGACGCCTTTATAATCCTTTAATTCTTGGGGCGCATCCGTAATAAAGTGCCTGATCGCCTTCACCCTTGATTCCAATTCCATCGTATCGTTCGAACCTACCTGCACAACCGATGCAGACGCTGTCGCTATCACGTCCAGGCAACCCACATGAATCGTTTTATGGTCATGTATAACGTCTAAGTCTACTTCTGACGGAAGCTGCCATGCAGGTATGGATCTCGAAAAAATCGGATAGTCCTCATAATTGCCTTCGTCCTCAAAAAAAACCGGAACTTGACGTTGAATCGCCAATGCTCGGGTATAGGCATCGATATGTCCCGATTCGCCGCAAATGCATGCCGAACTATTAGAGATATTGATGATATATACGTTATCAACGAGTACATGGCGCTTCATGGTGCGGTACCCGGCGATAACGGAACGAGCGGGGTGATCTGCAGGGATTCGGAAGGAGTGTCGTAGATGGAACTGCTATTAATAACCCGGGTATCTCCGATCAACAGCACGGATGAGCTGGAGATCGCCGTAATACGGATCGAACCAACCCGGAGCTCTTTATTGATGACCGTCATTTTCATTCGTATTCCTCTTTCCTTGTTGCAAATGATGAAGATGATGCTCGACTGCCGTATCGATTTCTTTTTTCATTTGATTTGCGATCGTTTGTTCAACATCACCCGGATTCATTGCGGTGCTGTTCGTTTGGTATTGCTGTAAGTAAACGTTGATACGATCTCCGAGTTGTTTTCGGATATCTTCTATCATCACCGAAGCATATTGATCTCCAAGTTCGTGATTGGACTGAGGAATCATTTGCTCGAGCCGCGCCGGCACCGCATGCTCCAAGTGGCTTGATACCTGCTGATGTATGTTTGAGTATAGATCTCTTCCGGCAGCTCCCGCCTGGAATTGTTCTGCCGACTGGCCATTGACGGTGATATCCCCCAGAGACTTCCCATCTGAGGGTGTCAGTCCAATGTTTAAGGTTCCTTCCAATTTTTCGATTTTCAATAAATCAAAATTATATTCGACGTGATCCGTCGACTTTTGGTTGCCCTGCTGTAATTGATTTATTTCATTACGCATTTCCTTTAGCATTTGTTCCATTCTGTTAAGCTGCTCCGCCTGGGATTGAAGGCAATGGAACAATTGCTGGATATGGTATTGATACATAGCATCTCCCCCCCGCTCCCTAATGATTGTATGCGTATGATATGAGCCTCATTCTGGCCGATATAGATCTTCAATCGGCGCAGGTAACGGAACCAGGGGGGCCATATTATTCGAAGGCTCGAACTCCGGAGCAGGGCCCGTAAAACCGCCGGTGTTATATATATTGGATAATGCGCGAATCTCACCTGCGGTTCCTATCTGAAGCACCGAGGAATTGGTCACCGCGTCAACCCGAAGCTGCTGTATATTAATGCATTGATGTACCGTTAGATTCACTGGGGCTCACAACCTTAATTAAGCATTAGGCGAATCAATAAGGTCCGGATCGAATGTATTCGTACTGTTGGCTTGGTTATTTGTTATATTCGTACCAATACTGTCACCGGTGGTGAACGAGTTGGCGCCGGAATAAGCTTTTGTCGTGCTGTTTAAATCGATGACTCCTGTATTTCCAACCAATACCGTAGAACTGGGGCCCACGTTTACGATTTTCATATTGCCGATAATTGAAACCACAATTCCACCTCTTTGTTCATAATCGTCCGCTTGATTTATTCTATGTGGTCGGATGCCCAGATGTCACTATAACATTCTTTCGCCCATACACTGGAAGCAAAGAACGTAGGAGGGATTATCGTGAGCTCAAGATCTAAAAAGCCGGACTGGTTGACACAGGACTCTTTCTTTAACAACAATTCCTTTCCATTTAAGGATCTGAATCATCTCAATGAGGATTATCAGCTGGATCCGACGATCATTGAGGATTATGTAAAGGATACGATACGAAAAGCGACTGCCGGAAATGAAATTCTTCCCGACCCGCACTCGCTTCGCTATGAAACGTTAGATACTCATAACTTTCTGATCGTGAAATGTTATGTGCCTAAACGCATCCATCCGGAAAATTTATGGATTCAGCTAAACCGGACGCAGATCAAAATCAACGGCTTGCCAAAAGAACAACACCAAACCATATCTTTACCCGTCCCCATTCTGCCTGCGCAATCCGTTGCGACCTATAGACAGCCTACGCTTCAAATTAAGATGCCGAAAATGTCTCCCGGCCGCCTGCGTGATATCAATATTCGTTTCTTGTGAGATCAAACGGGTAACGACAAGGACAGCCAACAGAAGCACCGTTCATCACAACCTGCATGCAATATCCTTTGTTTGCAGGTTGTTTTGACCCATCTTATCTAGTACTTATAGATGCCTAAATTTGCGATATCGTAATGGGGTTTTTCCTTGTTTAAACCTTTATCATAGCCGCTTTGTAAGTGGTCGGGTTGTGTTTAAGGGGATGTAGCTAGATATACCTTGAGGTGTTTACTATTGTGAATTTTTCATATGTTGAAATAACATAATCAAAAAGGAATAAGCTGATTTCAGTTACGAAACCAGCTTATTCCAGGATCTATATGAAGGCCGCATGCCCGGGCCTGTTAAGCCTCGGATACGACCGTATAGCGCTCGTTGAGATGTTTAGGCTGCTCAAGCTCATCGAGCACCGCAATGACGTAATCGGCATAGCTGACATAGCTTTTACCGCTAGCATTGCCAATGACGTGATCTTTGCCCTCCTGATAACTGCCTGTCCGCCGACCTTCCGGATTAAAGAACGCTGCCGGGCTCAGATACGTCCATTTTACATCCGAAGTTTGTTCCAGGTCCTTCAAATTCTCGCCGGCATGGAATGCCGTCGGATAATATTCTTTCGGAAAATCGGGGGTTTCTAAAAGTCGAAGCGTCTTGGCTTCGTCCACAAACAAGCTGCCCGCTCCTCCGACAACAAACAGTCTGGTATCCGTGCCTTTTAGTGCTTGTATCAGCACCCGGCCTACTTCCACATATTGAGTCTCCTGCCCAGGAGCCGCGCCAAATGCATTCACGACAACGTCGAACCGCTGAAGGTCGGCACCTGTCAGATCCAGCACGTTCTTCTCCAAAATGTTTATGCTGGAATCGGAGATTCTGGATGCATCACGCACGATCGCCGTTACTTCATGGCCGCGTGCTTGTGCCTCCTTGAGAATCAGACTTCCCGCTTTCCCTGTCGCACCGATAATACCAATCTGCATTTCGAATCTCTCCTTTATCAATTGTATGTGCAAATGAGTGGTAAAAAAGACAGAGGCTACATTCCCCTTTTCAGCAATTCGCTGGATTCATGGAGAAGTTTCGCTAACTGTTCGCTATGCTCCTTCCCCAAGAGGGTGACATACTCTCCGTATAACTTTTCAAAATATTGGTTCAGCTCCTGGTATAACGCCATCCCCTCATCCGTCAAGAAAATATGCGTTTCTTTCCATTCGGATTTGCGCTTTACCAGAAGTTTCTCCTCCAGCTTATCAATGAATCGGGTGCTTGTGGATGGAGCAATCGACAATTTATCGCTAAGCTCTTTCTGCGTAATTCCGGGATATTGATGGATCACCACCAGCACATAGGAGTACGTTGGGGATAAGCCGGCTTTTGCAAATGCATCCTCCGCCATCTTAGTCATGGAACGTGCAAACCGATTTGACGTAAAAAACAGGCACGAGCTTAAAATGGAATCATCGATGTTCATATCCAGCCACCTCTCATTTGTATATACAAATTAACATTTAACTATGTTATTGTCAACAACTTTATTTTAGTTAGTTTAAATACTTTTTCCTCTTTCGTTTGTATATAAGTTCGGTTTCAGCCGTTAGCATGCTCCACTGATGGTAGAACGAGTTACTACTACTTTTGTGAATTTTTCATATGTTGAAATATTATTCTTTCCTCTATGTTTATAAACAAACCGTTGACCTTGACATTAATGTCAAGGTCTACACTGTATTCGAAGCTAATCCTTAAGGAGGTATACAATGAAACCGTCGAAACAACTTCAAGATCAAATGCTTGAAACTGAAACTCGTCAAACGCCGGCAAACGGCAGCCAAACCGCCGTAACGGTGCTGGGGCTCGGACCCATGGGGCAGGCACTGGCCGGTGCATTTATCAGGAGCGGCCATTCCACAACGGTGTGGAACCGGACATCGGCAAAGGCTGACTCGCTGGTAAAGCAAGGTGCCGTGCTGGCTCCGTCCGTTAAGGATGCGGTGCTTGCCAGTCAGCTTATTATCATCTGCGTACTCAACTATGATGCAGTGAACGCCGTTCTGTCTTCTGAGACAAGTGCTTTGAAAGGAAAAACGCTTATAAACCTGACAGCCGACGTACCTGAACGTGCGCGGGAAATGGCGGAATGGGCTTTCCACAACGGAATTGACTACATCGATGGTGCCATTATGACGCCGATACCTACGATTGGGGAGCCTTCGGCCGTCATTTTGTACAGCGGGCCCGAAGACGTCTATCGCAGCCGTCAGAGTATACTCGCCAGCCTGGGCGGAACCGCTTCGTTCCTGGGCGAGGATCCGGGTCGTGCAGCGGCATATGATGTGGCGCTGTTAGATGTGTTCTGGACAGCCATGAGCGGTTATGTACACGCGCTGGCCATTGCACGGGCGGAGAACATCGCTGCGGAAGACATCGCCCCTTATGCGCACAATATCATTCGCATTATGCCGGATATCATGACCTATATGGCGCATGATGCGGATCGGGGCGTTTACCCTGGGGACAGTTCCAACCTGATCTCGAATGTAACGAGCATGGAGCACATTATCCACGCTGCCGAACATCATGGAATTGATAGCAGCGTCTTAATCGCAGCAAAAGCAATTGCCCAAAAAGCAATCCATGCCGGCCATGGAGAAGACGGCTTCTCCCGCTTGATCGAGTATAATCTCACCTCGCCATAATTTACCGATCACGCTCTCTGAAGTTTAATACTCGTATGAAACCTAACAACGAATAGGCAAGTCAAACAGGCGACTTCATGTCCCCTCTTGACTTGCCTATTCGTTGAGTTCGCCGTTTCCTTAACCTTTGACGGCTCCCTCGGTCAGACCTTTCTGGATATATTTCGAGATAAACAGATATACAATCAGAACCGGAATAACCGTCAATGATACTGCCGTCGCCATCAATCCAAAGTCCGTTCCGTATTGCGAGCTGATCTCATTGAGCAAGGCAACGATTGGACGGACATTCTCTTTGTTCACAAAAATCAATGCCGAGAACAAATCGTTATACGACCACATAAATACGAAGATGCTTGCCGACGCGAATACGGGCTGAGAGATCGGAACGAAGATCTTCACAAACATCTGCCACCGGTTGCAGCCGTCCATGAATGCCGCTTCTTCAAGCTCTTTCGGAATGGTTGCCATGTAACCGGCAATAACCAAGGTCGCAAACGTCAGATTGCCTGCCGTTTGCGGAAAAATCAAACCCCAGTATGTATTGACCAGACTGGTTTTGATAAGCAGCTCATAGACCGGAACCACGGTTGCAAACGCAGGAATCAGCAGCGTCGCATACAAAATGGAATAAATGGTTCGCTTTCCTCGAAAGTTGAACCTGGACAACACGTAAGCAGCTAATCCTCCAAGCAATAATACCAAGAATACGGTGCTGAAGGACATCACCAAACTATTGATATAACTTCTTCCGATATTAATGCGGTCAAATGCGTTCTGATAGTTAACAAACACCGGTTCCCAGGCGATGCCAAAGGAATTATTCATCACATCGCGGGATACTTTGAACGAGTTGTTCACGATCCAGAATAACGGATAGATGGTTGTTAAGGACCACGCTGTCAAAATCACGTACATCAACGTGGTGCCTAGACTAAACCGACGCTTCCTAACGCGCTGAGTTTTGTGTTCAACGACGATGGTTGGCTCCATAACAGTACACCCCTATAATGCTTAGTATGTAATCTCGTCTCTTTTCAACAAACGGTTGGCTATCAACGCAAGCAGCACGCCAAAGACCACCATGTATATCGCAACCGCCGATCCGTAACCAAAGTTCTGGTCCACCATGGCCTTTTTGTACATGTACGTCCCCAGCACCTCGGTTCCGTTCTGGCCGCTTGTGATGACCCAGATGAACTCGAACACCTTCAACGTACCCGTAATGGCAAGGGTAATGACGACCTTGATGTCACTCATGATAAGCGGAATTGTAAGCATCGTTGTTTTTTTGAGGCCCGTGATTCCTTCCAATTTTGCAGCTTCATAATAATCCGAAGGTATTTTGGACATGGCGGTCAAGAACAGAACGAAATAAAAGCCCACATAATGCCATACCGTTGGGATCGATACCGCTTTAAGCGCATTTTTCGCATCCAGCCACAATACCTTCTCGATGTTGAAATTCGCCAGCAAGTTGTTCAGCAATCCGAAGTTGTAGTTGTAGAAGAGCACAAACAACAAAGAAATAGCCGTACCGGATATAACCACCGGGAAGAAGAATACGGTTCGATAGAACCCTTTCAGCTTGGATATGTTATCTACCAGGACGGCCAGCACTAGCGCAATTCCCACCTGGAACACGATAACATAGAGCATAATTTCCAGCGTGTGCAGCGTTGCAGCGCCAAGCAGCTTATCCGTAACGAGTCTCTCATAATTAGCCCAGCCCACAAACTTTTTGTCGAAAAAGCCGCTTGTGCGATAAAAGCTGAGATACAAACTCTTAAAGAACGGATAATATAGAAAGATTGTCATGATGGCTGCTGCGGGTAATAAAAACAGCACAATGTACTTGCGATCACCCTTCATATTAATCACCCTTGATGTTTATTTTTCTTCATCGTCCATGCCGAAATGACTACGCCGCCCGAATGAAAGCAGAGGGGCGGCGTACGTCACTTTTATTTCTACCGTTTCTGATAACAACTATTTTTTGTTGGCATCCTCGGTTTTCTTCGCTTCTTCGATCGCTTGAGTAGGCGTTTTCTTGCCTTCTACTACAGGCTGAACGCTGGCACGAAGGTTGCCGAACGTTTCTTGCGAAACTTTACTGTCAACAGGTGCGCTGATGGAGGCTGCTTTTGCTGCCATAGCGAAGCCGTCGAGTGCGACTTGCGGCAATCCCGTCACTTCAACGTCAGCAGCAGGTGTACCGCCGTTAGCCGAAGCGATTTTTTGAATGGACGCCGGGGAAGTCAGGTGTTTCAGCAAAGCGATGGCTGTTTCTTTTTTGGCTGCATCGTCATAAGTGGCTTTGGAGAGGTAGAAGCCGGAACCGAATCCGCCTACGATATCATTGCCGCTGCCCACGCCGCCAGGAACCGTCGGGAATGGCACAACCGTGGAATTATCGCGAGTATCGTCGCTCCAGCCGCCGATGGCCCAGGATCCTTCGATGGTCATGGCTGCCAGGCCTTCGCTGTAATAGTTGCCGGACATACTCAGGTCGATTGTTGCGGCATCTTTAGGGAATGCGCCGAGATCATACAATTCTTTCATAGCGGCATAAGCTTTTTCCCAGTTTGGATCGATGCCATCGAGCAGGCCTTTATTTTGTCCTTCAGGGCCAGCCGCAGACAAAATGGTATGCTCAATCAGGTAGTGCGATTGGTCAAACGGTACGGACAAAGGAATAATGCCTTTTGCTGCCAATGCCTTAACGGCGGTGGTCAGCTTCGCCCAATCGGTTGGGAGCTCCAGACCGTTTTCTTCGAAGATTTTTTTGTTAACGAACAAACCTTCGTAGAACCCGGTCAAAGGTGCAGCGTAAATGTTGCCGTCTTTCTGCTTCGCAAGCTCAAGCGCATCAGGAATGAATCCGTTCTTCCAGTCAGCGTCAGCGTCGAGAATTTCGTTCAGCGGAACGACTTTGCCGGCATTGACGAACCCTTCTGCGTCAGCCCCGATGAAGTAGAACAACAGGTCTGGCTCGTTGCCGCTGTTCATATCGGTGTTGACTTTCGTTCTGAAACCGTCATCATTTGCTGACATGGTGTCGTTATCAATTTTTACGTTTGGATGCTCTTTCGTGAATTCATCCAACGCGGCCTGGAAGGCTTCGCGAGCTGCGTCAGTTCCTCCGAAGGTCGAGAACACGCGAAGCGAAACCGGAGCGGCTTCATCCTTCTTTTCTTCCGCTGGCGGAGTTGTTCCGTTTTCGGCGTATCTCCTTCAGCGGCAGGAGTGTTCGTGCCACCGCTGTTTCCGCAGGCTGCGAGGAACATGGAGAGCAGCAGCATGACACTCATGAGTAACATGGAAGTCCTTTTCATTTCTAATCCCCCTAAGTATGTTTTCAGAACCTGATGTAGACACTTGCTGTCTACCAGAATTTTATTCCAAGCCCTATTGCTTTCAAAGGGGGACATTCATCTTTAGCAGGGGGAAATATTTCCATGTCAACTTTTCTTCGCACCCTAGCTCTACTTTTTAGGCCATGTCATTGTGCTAGGTTAAACCATAGTTAAGCGGGAACATCGGAGCGGCAAGAGAAACGAAAGTGATTGGTATTTCTCTATTATGAATTTTTCATATGTTGAAACAATATAATTATTCACCATCCAAACGCTCATGCTCTTTTATTCAACAAAAAAAGACCCGCCACTCGCAATGGCCGGCCTTCTCCGGAAACATCATTCCACTTTGTCTTAATCGATCTGCCGAGGCGCGGCATCCGCACTCTCATCACGGCAAAAGAGCTTGTCAAGAAATCTTGACAAGCTCTTCCGGGATACCAAAACGGTATTTAAGGCGCAAACCTCTTACTCTATTCGGTCTGAATCTCAGGTTCTAAGCAAGCCGCGATCTACACCTTACCCACCCAGTCGGATCCGGCAACCTCTCTCCAGCGGCCGCGGATGGATTCGTAAACCTCCTCCGGCAATTTCCCTTTCTCGAGCAGTGCGGCATTTTGCCCCCAACGGTCTGGATTTGCCGTACCTACGATGGCCGTCGCTACGCCCGGCGTGCTCAGGGTGAACCGTAATGCCGTCTCAACGCCTTGCTGAACGTCAGAGAGGAAATCGTAGTTCAGCTCGCCGAGCCGAACCCAGTAAGGATAGGCATAGTCCCGTTCGCTTAATGTTTCATGCTTCCAGGCTACGTTGGCTACGGGACGTTTGGCAATAACCCCTATTCCCTGCTTCATGGCAAGCGGAATCGTGAGGTCGATTGCCTCCTGGTCCGCAATGTTCAGCGAAGTTTCAAAGCTGTCGAATGCGCCGGTTTGAAGGGCGTACAGTGCATCCGTCGAATCGCCGCTGTAGCCGATATACCGCGTTTTCCCCTGCTCTTTTGCTTTTTTCAGCACCTCGATCACGGCGCCCTGCCGCAGCATTTCCTCAGAGCAGCTGTGAAGGTGAATGACATCAACGTGGTCCACCTGCAGCCGCTTCAAGCTCCGGTCAATGCTCTGCTCAAGCATTACCGGATCCCAATCCGGGTAGTCCAGTCCGGAGGCGTGCCCGCATTTCGTAAACAGATAATAATCATCCCTGCGGCCCGACAGCGCTTTGCCGATCAATTCCTCGCTGTGGCCGTAACATTCCGCGGTATCAATCATGTTAAGGCCTGCGTCAATCGCGCTGTGCAGCAGCCGGTCAACCGTCTTCTGATCCGACTTGCCGATCTCGGCTCCGCCGAATCCCAATACGCTGACCTGCATATCCGTCCGTCCAAATGTTCTACGTTCCATCGTCCTTCACTCTCCTCCCTATGATTACCATTCTTCATTACCCGATATGGATAATCTTGAAAGCTTTGTTCCGATACAATTGCCAAAGGATTCAAGCACCTGCATGCATGAAAAAAAACCTATCAAAATCCATAAATGCTAAGCCCGCCGTCAACCAGCAGCGTTTGCCCGGTCATGTAATTGGCGGCTTCGGAAGCCAGGAAAACGACGGGCCCCACCACTTCTTCCAGGTTTCCTACGCGTTTTAGCGGCGTCCGGTCCAGGATAGCCTGCATGTAAGTGTCGTCATTCAGCAGCTTCTCGGTCAGCGGCGTCCGGAAATACCAAGGCCCTACGGCGTTAACCTGGATTCCATACTGCGCCCACTCCATCGCCAGCACCTTGGTCATATGGATTAGAGCGGCCTTGGTCGATCCATAGACAACGCCCGTGCGTAGGGCGGTATGGCCGCCGACGGAAGAAATGTTGATGATTCTTCCATTCCCCTGCTCCTTCATATAACGGGCAGCGGTTTGAGATGCGACAAACGCCGATTTCAAATTGGTCTGCACGATTAAGTCCCATTCGTCATCGGTCACTTCCAGCGCCGGCGTACGAATGTTCATGCCGGCATTGTTCACTAATATATCGATTTGCCCCGCCTGGTCCACAAATTCGCGGATCGCCGCCTCCATCTCTTCCCGAATCGTAAGATCGCCCGGCAGCACATAGGCTTGACCTTTCTTCAAGCCGGCAATCAGACCCGCGGTCTCCTCTAGATCGCTTCGGGTACGGGACATCAGACCAACGTCGCATCCGGCCTCCGCCAAGCCTACGGCTATCGCGCGCCCGATTCCCCGCCCTGCCCCTGTTACAAAGGCTTTTTTTCCTTCCAGATTAAAGCTGGGCAAATACATTCGAATCCCTCCAAGTTATAGATATGCAAACAGCTCAGGTATTCAGTTGAAACACGTCATGGTTGATTTCATGTTGACTTACTAGGAATTGAAGTACTGCGAAGGATTATGACGAACCGGGTCCACGTATTCCTCATAACGCCCGCCCGTATAGGACTCGATGACTTTTCGCCAGAAAGCCTGGGCCGGTATATTGCTGCTGACCTGCGTCACCTTCCAGCGTCCCTGGAATTGATCGAACAGCCAGGTCGCGGCCCAAGTCCCCAATCCCGTACGTCTGTATTTTTGCATTACGAAAAATTCCGTCATGTAATAGTCGGCTTCCGCGGCGTTGTCCATACGCTCGATCAAGGCAAAACCGGCCGGCCGTTGATCAAACGTAATCAGAAACGGATATTTCCGTTCCCGCTTTTTCCAGAACTCATCGAGATCGGGATAGGGTAAAAACAATCCTTGATCGTTCACCGAGATATCCAGATATTTAGTAAAATCGTACAAGTACAATTGCATCAAGTTTACGATAACGGCTTGCTTCCGTTTGGGAACCAGCTCAATTCCCATGCGCTCCGCTCGTTCTGAAATCATGCTGCCGCCTCCCTAGGCATTTCACTATCATATTAAATGCTTCCCATCTTCATCATAATATCCGTCTACGTTGAAACACAAGCGGCCATCGGATCGAGGAGAACGATCGTTTGAAGCATTAAGCACGACGGACTTTCCATATGTTACACTAGTAGATAATGACAGCGATTTTCGCTATAAAGACAATCATTCGAGGTGGAACATGAATATACAAAAAGATATCGACCGCGCTAGACTCGATGAGAAAGCGCCGGCCATGCCTTGGTTTGTGCAGCAATTTATCGACTACAAACTTCCGGATCTCTCCCCCTCCACCCTGCTCGAATATGTAAGGGACTATGAAACGTTTTTCAATTGGCTCCGGTCGGAAGGGCTGTCACAAGCCGCCTCTAACCGGGACGTGACGCTGCTAGAGCTGGAGACGCTGCGCATGGACAGCATCACAGGTTACCGATTATATTTGACCACGCGCCGGGAAGGCACCAATTCCCGAATCACGGTTTCCCGCAAGCTGTCATCGCTTCGCTCCCTGTTCCATTATTTAAGCCAGATTGCGGAGGATGAGGATTTTTACCCGCTCCTTAAACGCAACATCATGGCCAAAGTGGAGATCAAACGAATTCACAAGCCCAAAGATACGGCTGCCAAGTTGAAAGGAAAAATACTGGAAGAAGAAGAGCTTCAGGATTTCATTACTTACATTCACGAAGGATACGGGCATGATGTGGAGAAGAACAAACAGGCTCTCTATGCGCATGAACAGAACAAAGTCCGAGATGCCTGCATTGCCAGCCTTATTCTAAACTCCGGTCTTCGCGTATCCGAAGTGGTCAACTTGAATCTTGCGGACATCGACCTGAACAATAAAATGCTGCATGTGTATCGTAAGGGCAATAACGATGAAACCTTTAAAACCCCGGTCTACTTCCGGGCGCAGGCCAAAGACGATCTCGAGCATTATCTGCAGCTGCGGCAGACCCGCTACAAGGTGCCGAAAAAAGAAAAAGCTCTCTTCGTCGCGCTGCGCAACGGCCAGAATGAAGGACAGCGCATGACGAAACGGGCGATTCAGGCAATGATCATCAAATACGCCAAGCGTTTTGGCAAGCCGTCCCTGACCGTGCACAAGCTGCGGCACTCGTTTGCAACGGATTACTATCTTCAAAATGACATATATAAAACGAAAGAACAATTGGGGCACGCTTCGACCGAAACGACCGAAGTGTATGCCCATTTGACGGACAAAACGATGTCCGAGGCGATTGAGCGGCGTACCGACGAGTAATTATAGTTTTTTACAGTGATAGTATAAGCGACGCGATCCGCTCCGTCTCATTCCAAGTAAACAAGGGAACCGCCAGCCGATGCTGAATCTCCTGCAGGCCGGGCGGTTCCTTTAGCATGTCGGGATTCACGACGATGCCCCGGATCTCCTCGACCTGATCCAGCAGCCCCCTGTCCTCCATTCCCCGCAGCAGTACCAGTTTCGGGTAAGGCATCGTCTTATACCCTTCGACCAGCACCATGTCATAATCAGTGTACATATGTATCAACGTATCAAGGTCCAGCTCCGTTTCCCTCAGCATGGCCGTCCGGCCCGGCGAGGCAATGGCAATCCCCTCGGCTCCGGCCTCGCGGAATTTGTACGTATCCGTCCCTTCGCGGTCCATATCAAAGCCATGCCCATCATGCTTGATGACGGCTATCCTGATGCCCTGTCGTTTCAATTGTGGAATCAGAGCCGCAATGAGCGTGGTTTTGCCGCTGTTCTTATACCCGCAGAACTGGAAGACCTTCATGACCAGACCCCTGGAAGAACGAGCACCTGCACGGCTTGGCCTTTAACCGCTCCTCTAAGCTCTGGCGGTATAACAATCAAACAGTCGCTGTCCTTGATCGTGATCATGACACTTGATTCATCCAGGGTGGCGGGCGTGGCTACAAGTTTGCCGTTTACCACTTGGAGGCTGCCCCTGACAAAACGGGTAAAATTATTCACCTTTGCATAATCCGAACCCAGCTCGGCTGTCCATTCGGTTAAATACAACTGCTCCATGCCCAGCATTTTTCGAATCGAAGGTCTGACAAACAACAGAAATCCGACAAAGCATGCCCCCGGATTACCGGAGAGCGCGAAGAGCAGCTTCCCCTCCTTCACCGCCGCGGTTGTCACGCTGCCCGGACGCATCGTGACTTTATTAAACAGCATGTCCAATCCGCCGGATGTCACCAGCTCCCCCATAATATCGTAATCGCCTACGGAGACGCCTCCTGTCGTAACCACGATGTCATAATCCCGGAGCGCTTCCTCCACCTTCTGACGGGCAAGCTCGATATGATCGGGAATGGCCTCCATGATCACCGGAACGCCGCCCGCTTCCCGAATTTGCGATGCAAGCATATAGGTGTTGCTGTTACGGATTTTACCGGGCTCAAGCGGCTCGGTTATGTCGAGCAGCTCGGTGCCCGTCGAGAAGATTCCCACGATCGGCTGACGATACACTCCAACCTTATGTATGCCAAACGTAGCCAGGACCGAAATCTCTCCCGGCCCGATGCGTGTCCCTCGGCGGAGAATCATATCGCCTTCCTGGAGTTCAAACCCGAGAGGGGTAATATTCTTTCCCTTCTCGATGGAACGCTTAAAGCCTACATAGGTTACGGCATCCTCCACGCGAAGCTCCGTCGCTTCAAGCATCACGACAGCGTCTGCGCCTTCGGGCACCTGGGCGCCCGTCATGATACGGGAAGCCTTGCCTTGTACTATCCGCACGGAAGAGACATATCCGCACGGGATATGGTCGACGACCTCAAGCCAAACCTTTTCCCCCTGATCGCATGGCGCCAAATCGGCTGACGACACCGCATAACCGTCCATGCCCGAACGGGCAAAAGCCGGGAACGGGTGAGGAGCGACGACATCGGATGCAAGCACCCGGCCATCGCTGTCCTGCAGCCGAATAAGCTCCTCCTGGCCGCAATCCGCATAAGAAGTTGCTAACGCTTGCGCGTCTGATACCTGTAGTGCACGCCGATCGAATTTATGGTTTGGTTTCTTGGGCGATATCGGTTCATGATCTTTCACAACGCATTCCTCGCTTTCTGACTATATCCCAGACTGATAATCTTACTGTACTACATTCTGAGCAATCTTCAAACCGAGCGGCTGATCTCCAAGAAATCGCTTGTACGTATCTGAAGGTTGTATATTTTCGTTTCGAAACATTAAAAAACGCATGGCCCTTAGACCATGCGCATAAAGCGTATTGTTTTACCTTCGGCCCCTTCGGGAAATCTTACCGGATCCGATCCGGGTCTTGGGCTTCTTGTACGATTTCTTCGGCGAATCGAACAAACTTCCGCCGCTTTCGCCGCGTTTGATCGAGCCGCGGTCACCGCTTGAATCCGGATTCCGTCTGAACAGGCTTCCGCCCGTGCCGACCGTATCCTGACCGCGCCGCGTAATTTTCCCGCTCCGGTCAACCGTCAACGGCGGAGCGATCTTCTTATCTTGGCTTGTCGGCTTTTTATAGTTCCCTTGAGCCGGTTTATACACATCTTTGCTGGTATAGCCGCGATAGCCCCCGCCGCCCATCGAATCAAACAAATTCCCGATAAGGACGGCGGTCAAGTATCCCTGCAGGAAACTGGAATCGTAATTGCGCTGAACATATTCCTTGGAATCGATTTCGATCAGCGTATCGGCCGGCTTCTGGGGATCCTGCTGCAAATGGTAATACTCATCGCCATACACCAAGAACATCCGCTCCGTATCCTCAGGAGACGATTGATCCGGCGTATTCGCCGCCATGAGCTCGCCCGCCACTTCGGGAACGCTTTTATCAGCTGCCCGATACACATAGGATGTTGCATTTCCGTCCCGATTGACGGACTCCAGCGGATACGTATCCTTGATATTCGGCGCTCCGCATCCGCTTAATAAAGATACGAACAGACTCAGTACCAGTATGATTTTTACAGATAAAAAAGAGCGTTCCTTCATGCCACCACTCCTAAGTCGCCCGGATAACCCTTACGTCCCCCGGTATCACTTTCTCGCCTTCATAGAGCATAAACCGTCCATTCTGCCATTCGATTCGCAGCAGCTTGTAATCATCCGATTGGTACTGCCATACATGCTGCTCCCCGCTTTGCATAAATGCAGTACGGCCGGATATCGATACATGTCCACCGTATTCCTCTTCCAAATGAAACACATGATCGTCCAGATCGATGATGGACGGCACCTCATCCGGCGAATCCAGGCGTCCATCGATGGGCGCATAGAGTGCATATTGAACCGTCTCGCGTTCTTCGATGTGAAGATAAGCAATGGTGCTGCCATCCTGAAGCGTCAGGACGACCGCGTTGCGGCCTCGATTGTGCACGCGGCCCGTGACTTCGTAAGTAACCAGAGACACTTCGCAAATATCGCCCGGAGCCAGCTGCAGCATGCTCTTCTCTACCTTGGGCGGCTCGGGCTTGCTAAATAAATTGCTGATTCTTTTCCACATACTCATCTTTCCTAATCCCCTATCTCCATTATGCGTTCTATAAGCAAGCGGTAATAATTAACGCTCCGACCACATGCAGCGATCCTGCAAACAAACCGTAACCGGTTTTGCCCTCGCGGGTTCCCTTATCCAGGTTCAGCTTGCCGAAATTGCGCAGCATGAGCTCTGTCAACGCTTCGAGAACAAACAATATGATAAACGAAACGACCGATACCACAATCGCCTCCAGCAGGTGATAGGACGTTCCGATCGACACGGATAAAATATACCCTTGGGCGACCAGCTTGAGGATCAGCCTTGTGGTTACCGCCATGTTACCTGCTTTCACTTCTTCAAGATCGTTATATTTCGTGAACAGGGAATCCACGAACATCAATACAAACAACAGCAGCCCACCGACAGCCGTCCAAAGCAATACACGCAAGATCATATCAAAATCCATCTCTAAGCCTCCACACATTCAACATACATATCAATGCCCCGATCAGACTGCTTCAAATGAAGATAGACAGCCTTAATGGGGTAATCCCGTATATATCCGGTATCAAACAAAAGCGAAGGAGAAGCACAGTAGTATTCAGCCCTGCTGCGTCTCCCTCGCCATCGATACTATTTACCTGTCAGACCACCAGACCCGGATTACTTGTTCTCGTATTGCTTCATCAAGGCTGCAAGCTCATCCTCAACGGCTTTGTCCTTGCCGAGGTTCTCGAACTCTTCATCGAGGGATTTCTCGCGCGTCGACATCTCGTTGCTTGCTTCGGCACGCGCTTCCATGGCCAGCATCTTTTCTTCCATCCGCTTCAACCCGGCCGAAGCCGTGTCAGACCCGAAACCGTTCATTGCTTTGTTGATCTCGGTTTGCGCTTTAGCCGCATTATAACGGGCAACCAGCGTCTCGCGCTTGTTCTTCATCGCTGTAAGCTGCTTGCGCATTTCCTCCAGCTTGCCGCGCAGGTTGTCGGCTGCCAGCTTGTTCTGATCGTAGCTTGCTTTGTACTCGTCGCGCTTGGCTTCAGCTGCCTTCTTCTCTTCCAGCGCACGGCGGGCAAGCTCAACGTTTTGCGCCTGCGCTGCCGTATGAGCCTGCTGCGTGCGTTTTTCCACGAGAGCAGCTTGCTCCTCATAAAGGGCTTTGAAGCGTTTCTCGATGGCGATTTGGGCAGCTACCGCTTTCTCGGCATCCTCAAGGTCTTCGGTCATGTCGCGGATGTACTGGTCCGTCATCTTGATCGGGTCTTCAGCCTTGTCGATAATGGCGTTAATATTGGACATGGTCAAGTCACGCAATCTTTTAAATATGGACATCGTTCTCTTCCTCTCGCTTTCGCTTTAAAATACTGGTATATGTTAAATGTTTACGTTGCATGATCCCAAACGGTTTCAAAATTTTTTTAGAGGTTGTTCAAAAAGTCATCTTTGGATCACCTTATCGGTGGTGAAATCCGAATTTTGAACACGCACCGATTTTTAATATCCACGTTCATACTGCTTCGGAACTTTCTGTTCTTCATCAAGCGCTTTGGCAGCATGAACCGCCCAGTACGGATCCCGCAGCATGCCCCTTCCAATCGCCACCATATCCGCCTTGCCCGACAAGACCACCTCTTGGGCGACATTGTAATCATCAAGCAGCCCTACCGCAATCACGGGGACCTTCAGCAGTTGTTTGAACTCCGCAGCCAGATCGACCTGATAACCCGGCTTCGCTTCCGGACCGCCATTGGAACCGACGACCCCTTCTCCTCCGGAGGAGATATGAAAAATATCGACCCCGGCATCCCGGTATCGTTTGCAGATTTCAGCGCAGTACTGCACATCATAACCGCCGTCCACATATTCTTTAGCAGACACCCGCATGATGATCGGCATGCCTTCGGGCAGCACTTCCTTAACGGCCTGGACAACCCGTTCACCGAACAGGGGGAGGTCTTGGCCATATTCGTCACTGCGTTGATTCGTCAGCGGCGAATGAAACTGATGGATCAGGTAACCATGCGCGCCATGAATCTCAACCGTGTCGAATCCAGCTTCAACGGCCCGGCGAGCTCCTTCCCTGAAGGCCTGAATGAGATCTTCCACTTCGGCAGTGGAGAGTGCCTTCGGCATTTTGTAATGGGAACTGAACGGGATTGCCGACGGGGCAACCGACGGCTCGGCATCCTGCGCCTTTCGGCCGGCATGGCCGAGCTGGATACCAATCTTGGTTCCATAAGAATGCACGGCTTCGACAATACGGCGATAGGCAGGAATTTGATTGTCGTCCCAGATCCCGGTATCCTGATTCGTTATGCGTCCGTCCGGGTGAACGCCTGTCATTTCCACAATAATTAAGCCAGTGCCTCCCACGGCACGGCTGACGTAATGCACAAAATGCCAATCATTCGGAATCCCGTCCCCGGCCTTTACGGAATATTGACACATCGGTGGCATAACAATGCGGTTCTTGAGGGTCAAATTCTTGAAATTGTAGGGTGTAAACAAGTCAGCCAAGCGATTATCTCCTTCCACATCCAAATGATTAAGATGTAATAAAATCTGTTAGGGGTTATTATACACCTTTCCGAGGGAAAACTAAAAACCGTCGAATTCCCATATTGAGGATAATTGTTTATCCAACTGGGCATACCATACTAAAAAGCTAAAGGGGCCGATCGTGATGTTCAAAAGATGCCGCGCAGGAATCTGCCTGCTGTGGATCCTTTCATTCTTTATCGTTGTGCCGGGCATCCCGGCAAACGCGTCCGCTTTACATAATCTGTCACAACAACCTCAGGATGCTTCCGTCATGTCGGAGTCCGGCCAAGTCATGGATCATTCGAAGCGAAATAAGAGCAAACCATCAGACGGCGCGCCGTCTTTAAGCCAATTGCTGAGAAAATACCCGGACACGTTTCGCGCAAGCGGACCACGGGTCAAACAGGTGGCGCTTACCTTTGATGATGTACCGGACCCCCGATTTACCGGAAAAGTACTCGATGTGCTGAAAGAACAGCAGGTGAAGGCCACCTTTTTTGCAGTAGGAGACCGTGCCAAGAAACACCCTGAGCTCATGAAACGCATCCATGAAGAAGGACATGCCATTGGGAATCACTCTTACAATCACGCCCAACTGAACAAGCTGAGCCTGGAGAAATTCAAAAGCCAAATTGAGCGTACCAACACGATTTTGAAGTCGCTGACCGGCGTCCACCCGCGGCTGATCCGTCCTCCTTATGGCGATATTAATGAAGAACAGCTTCAATGGGCTCGTAAAAACGGGTACAAGGTCGTGAATTGGAATGTCGATTCCCTCGATTGGAAGGGACTGCAAAAGGAAGATGTCAAAAGCAATATTTTATCTGCGGTCGGTCCCGGCTCGATCATTCTCCAGCATGCCGGAGGCGGCGTGGGATCCAATCTATCCGGTACTATTGAAGCGCTCCCCGACATCATAGCGGAGCTGCGAAACAAGGGGTACAGCTTCGTGACGCTTCCGGATATGTTAAACGTGCCGGAATCACGATAGTGCCTGTTTGAACGCCAAAAAGACGGCTGACTGGAAGTTGACCAGTGAAGCCGTCTTTACGATTCCTGATAATATATGAATTAATCGATAATGAACAATTTGATATCCTGGATCCCGAATTGATTTACGGATGATTGGGAGCCTGGGATGAAGATATCAATCTTATTCCCTTTTATGGCTCCGCCGATATCACGTGCCTCTGCTACAAATGCCTTTTTAGGCAGTCCTGGATGCTCATGTCCTGTTACAAGCACCTTGGTACCGAGCGGAATTACCTTGGGATCAACGGCGATGGTGCCAAGCTTAAGGGAATTCCCGAAATAGTCAACCGCGCCCCAACCGCCGTTCTCGCTTGCAGCAGAGGAATACGCTGTAGCTTTAACGGACAAAGTTTTGCTGTAATTAAACGTCTTGCCCCATGCTTCGACTACGTTATTCTGCGGGATAACATTCAAGCTTGGCGTGAAACCGGAGTTTCCTGGAGCGATGGGCGCCGCGGATGCCGCCGAGTTCATCGATACCGTCCCTGGTATGTTGATTTTGAGCCCCTGGTAAATATTCGTTGCCTTAATTGTTGGGTTAGCTTTCATCAGCTTGTCCATGTTAACGCCGTACTGTTTGGACAAGAAGTAGAACGTATCGCCGTTCTTGGCAACATGCACGGAGCTTGCATGTGCTTGCAGTCCGCCTCCGGCAAAAGTCAGTCCGAGTGCCACGGCTGTAATGGTAAACCATTTGGCTGTTCTTCCAGCGATCTTATTATTTTTGTTAAGTCCACGATTTCTTGTCCAAGATTTCATTTGTTGTAACATCTAAAGATGCCTCCCTTAATATGTAGCTTGGTAAATCGGATGTAGTATGTCAACGAACATGAATATATCACAATTTTGTAACCTATACCGCAAGCAATTGTTACCAACACACAAAGAAAAACAGCGCCGCTGCCTGAAACACCAGGCTAGGCGCTGTTTTTAATTTGTTACATTCCAGATGAAAAAGTTACAACACCTTGCTTAAAAACTCTTGCGTACGGGGATGGGTCGGATTGCCGAACAGTTGGTCCGGCGTGCCTTCCTCCACGATATTGCCGCCGTCCATGAACAGGATCCGATCTCCCACTTCGCGGGCGAAGCCCATCTCATGGGTCACGATGACCATCGTCATTCCGCCTTCGGCAAGCTTCTTCATCACTTCCAAAACCTCGCCCACCATCTCGGGATCGAGTGCGGAGGTCGGCTCGTCAAACAGCATGACATGGGGCTGCATCGCGAGTGCTCGCGCAATGGCAATTCTCTGCTTCTGTCCGCCGGACAGCTGGGAAGGATAAGACTCCTTCTTGTCCTGCAGTCCAACCGATTTCAGCAGCTCGTCTGCAGTAGCCTCGGCTTCCTTCGCCGAGACCCCCTTCACCTGAATAGGAGCAAGCGTAATATTCTCGATGACCTTCTTGTGCGGAAACAGGTTAAACTGCTGAAACACCATGCCCATTTTCTCGCGGGTAGCATTGATATTGTGATTCTTGGCGGTGATCAGCTCACCCTCGAACGATATTTCGCCGCTGGTCGGCACTTCAAGCAAATTGAGACAGCGTAAAAAGGTACTTTTACCGGAGCCGCTAGGTCCGATGACAACCACCACTTCTCCTTTTGCAATCTCGATGTCAATGCCCTTCAGTATTTCCAGCTTGCCAAACGATTTATGAAGATCCTTAACGGTTATCACTTGCACTCAACTTCCTTTCCCAGACACCCAGAAGCTTCGAGAGAACGAATGTCAGAATAAAGTAGATCATGGCCGCCACAAGCAGCGGATTCAGCGGGGCAAAGGTTGAACCGCGCAAAATCTGAGCTTGGTACATAATATCGAATACACCGATGAACGATACGATGGACGATTCCTTGATAATGACAACGAATTCGTTACCGATCGCAGGGAGTACCCCTTTCAGCGCCTGCGGCAAAATGATATGACGCATCGCCTTGCCCTTCGTCATCCCGAGTGAACGGGCCGCTTCCAGCTGTCCGCGGTCTACGCCTTGAATGCCTGCCCGGAATATTTCGGCCAAATAGGCAGCGCTGTTGATGGAGAGCGTTAAAATACCCGACTGGATCGGTGAGAATTTAATATCAAACGCCGCCAAGCTGTAATGGATAATAAACAGCTGGACCAGCATCGGCGTGCCGCGGATGATTTCAATATATGCGGTAGCCAAAAACTTAAGGATTTTTACGCCGGACATCCGCATTAATGCGATAATCAATCCGAGAATGAATCCGAATAACACGCCGAGGGCCGAAATAAGCAACGTAAATTGAATCCCTTTGGCATAATAGTCGCGATATTTCCAGAAAAATTCAAAGGTATTCAGATTCTCTGCCGTTCGTCCTGCAGCCAGATCGCTGGCATCGTCGACAAATTTCTGGATCTGGTTATTTTCTTTTAAACGCTCGAGCGTAGCATTAATGCTGCCAAGCAGCTCTTCGTTTCCTTTGCGAACCCCGATGGCATATGTGTCGTTCTCCGCCGTCGGCTTGGCATCCGTGATGACCATGGTCGCTTCATTCATGTTGGTCTTTGCGATCGGATACTCCGCAAGGACGACGTCCACGCGCTCGGATTCCAGCTGCAGCAGCAAATCCGGGATTTTATCAAGCGATACTACATTGGCATTCGGTATCGTTTTTGCGATGGACTCCTGAATGGAGCTTTTCTGAACCCCGATCCGGGCTCCTTCCAGGCTTTCAAGCGTATTGAATTTCTGGGCGTCTTCCTTGCGGACGACGACCGATTGTTCCGCAGCGTAATAAGGCTCCGAGAAATCAATGCTTTTTCGGCGGTCTTCCGTTGGATTCATGCCCGATATGACGAAATCCACGCGGCCGCTCGTCAGCTCTGGCAAGAGCGCATCAAAGGACGTATCCTTGATGATGAGCTCTGCGCCAAGATCCTTGGCGATTTCCTTCGCGATATCGATATCAAATCCGACGATGGTATCCACGCCATCTATCGTTTTATGGAACTCATATGGTGCATAGTCGGCACTGGTGCCAAGAATCACCGTTTTCTTCTCGCCCTCCGCATGGACGAGGCTGCCGAAAGACAGCACGACCACCATGAACAGGGTCATCCACGCTGTAAATTTACGTTTCATACGTCTCGTTTCTCCCCTAACTATTACAAATAGATTAAATCTTTAGAAAAAAAAGCAACTGAGTCATTATAAAACAGGATGCATGAATATGCAATGAAAATTGATGGTTTTCAATTTGTAACTTACAGGCAAGATCAGCTTGTAGTATGTCATTCCACTATTTTAATACAACGGTCAAATCATCATACCCTTAGAATGATCATGTAACATATGATTCAGTCAGTCTGTGGATTATAACTAATTATTAAAATAATCAAGCGGGTTTGAATTCATTCAATCCCAATAATAATGGAAATTAATGTTTAGCTTACATCCTATCCGCAAGCTTCTCATCTCCCTGCATTAAAATGTAAACACAGGACTTTAGAATTATCCAAAATAGGAATTTAAAGATATGGAATATAAGAATGGAACACTTTACGGACGATGCATAATCTATCGGCTGCCTTCCCATCTTATAGAAGCGCAAGATTTCGGTCCATCTACATTGCAAGCCGCCTGTCTCATTCACCGCATGATTCAGGCAAGCCAGCAGCTGGTTATTAATTAGCTATAGCTTTACTCATATAGGAGGTGTAACCATGCTGTTAGAAGCGCTGTATCATGTTCCTAGAGATAAATGGGCTTATGCTTACGATACACATACCATTCATCTTCGGATTCGAACCAAGAAGAACGACATTGATTCAGTTGTTGCCATGACGGGCGACAAATATGATTGGGACCGTACGTACTTCGAGATCACCATGGAAAAGGCCGCCTCTGACGACATGTTTGATTACTGGGAATGCGGAGTCAGGCCCAAATACAAAAGGTTGTCATACGGATTCCGGATCCATGCGGGAGATGAAACGGTGTATATGGTGGACAGCGG
>NZ_AEXS01000008.1:0-41860 GCF_000204455.1 Paenibacillus sp. HGF5
GAAGCTAATGGATTGCCCGGTCACCGGAGAAGAGCACATCTCCCTGACCACAAGGGTGGGGGGAGATGAAGAGCCGCCCTAAGCATAAAATTAGGGCGGCTCTTGAAGGAAACGACTTGAAGAGATTCTTGCTTCTTACTTCTTGCTTCGGCTTCTGCTTCTGTTCTGCTTCCTGCTTCTGCTTCGGCTTCTTGCTTCCTGCTTCTGCTTCCGGCTTCTGCTTCGGCTTCTTGCTTCCTGCTTCTGCTTCCGGCTTCTGCTTCTGCTTCCTGCTTCTTGCTTCTGCTTCCTGCTTCTGCTTCTGCTTCCTGCTTCTTGCTTCTACTTCTTGCTTCTGCTTCTTACCTCAGCTTCTTGCTTCAGTTACTTACACCATTATCCCTGTTACTTGCTTCTGCTACTTGCTGCTACTCCCCCTCTCCCCACTCTCTACTCCCTGCTCTTGCTCTTAAAATTTGACGAATAACGTGAACAGATGAACCGTAAGTCGGCTTTCAGTGCAACCATATTAACGTTTCCGAACGCCGTTAGTTACATTTTTCTGCCAATACGCTACAATAGGGGTGAATTTGCCTTATACCCTAAACGACCAAGGAGTGATCATCGATTATGAAGTACGCAGCTCTAGGTAAATCCGGCATGAAAGTAAGTCGTCTGTGTTTGGGGACGATGAATTTCGGTCCTGCTACGGATGAAAAGGAAGCCTTCCGCATTATGGATGCAGCGCTTGACGCCGGCGTCAATTTCTTTGATACGGCGAACATCTACGGCTGGGGCGAGAATTCCGGCCTGACCGAAACCATCATCGGACGCTGGTTTAACCAAGGCGGAGGCCGCCGCGAAAAAGTCGTTTTGGCTACTAAATTCTACGGTTCCATGAGTGATCCTCTGGATGGCCCCAACAATGAAGCCGGGCTGTCGAGCTATAAACTTCGCCGTCATCTCGAAGGGTCGCTGAAACGTCTGCAGACCGACCATATCGAGCTGTACCAAATGCATCACGTCGATCCTTCTGTCACTTGGGACGAGCTGTGGGGCGCTTTTGAGGTTGCGGTTCATCAAGGAAAAATCGGATACGTCGGATCCAGCAACTTTGCCGGATGGCAGATTGCGGTTGCGCAGGCCGCGGCCCAGAGCCGTCACTTCCTCGGTCTCGTTTCCGAGCAGCACAAATACAGCCTGACCTGCCGATTGCCGGAACTCGAAGTGCTCCCCGCTTCGCAGCAGCTGGGTCTCGGCGTGATTCCTTGGAGTCCGCTGGACGGGGGACTGCTGGGACGCAATGCCCTTAAAAAAATCGAGGGCTCGCGCAGCGGAGGCAATGCGGAGCGCGTAGAGAAGCACCGCGCGCAGCTGGAACAGTTTGCCGCTCTCTGCCAAGAGCTGGGCGAACCCCAGGATAACGTCGCTCTTGCCTGGGTGCTGAAGAACCCGGCCGTTACCGGACCGATTATCGGACCGCGCACGCTGGAGCAGTTCGAAAGCTCCCTGCGCTCGCTTGAGATCGAACTCGATGAATCCGTGATGAAGCGCTTGGATGAAATATTCCCGGGTCCGGGCGGCGCCGCCCCGCAGGCCTACGCCTGGTAACATTCGGACTCCGCATCGACGCCCAAACGAACCCCTGTCTTATCTCATTGATCAGCTGCATCAATCCGGTATCGGCGCACTGCTATGAGGCCGTTTAAAGCTCGATGCTAGTGTCTCGATGTTAGTGTCTCGATACCTGCATTCCATGTCTGGCCAACAGTTTTATAAAGCAAAAAAAGAGGAGCCGCTTCAATAGCGGCTCCTCTTTTTTTATGGCATGCACCTTCAGCGCTCAAGCTGAAAGTAAAGCTCCCATCACGCCATGTATGGATTACAGCGTAGCGCGCTCGCGCCGGCTAAACGTTTTGCGTTTCTCGATCAGGACGTTCACCGCATCGACGTAGGCTCGTGCGCTCGCTTCCAGAATGTCGGTGCTCAAGCCGCGGCCTTGAGCGGCCACGTCGTTTTGCGACAGCACGACATGCACTTCACCTTGGGCATCCTTGCCGTGCGTTACCGACTTGATGGAATAATCCGCAAGCGTAACCTCTTCTCCGGTCACCTTGTCGATCGCGTTATAAATCGCGTCCACGGAGCCGTTGCCCTCGGCCTCTTCTTCAATCGTCTGATCTTCTGTCGCAATGCGTACCCGCGCCGTCGGCGTTGATTCATTGCCGTAAGCAACAAAGATCGTTTCCAGCTTGAAGACCTCCGGCGTATCGATCAGTTTTTCCTCCAGCAGAGCCAGAAGATCCTCATCGGATACTTCCTTCTTCTTGTCGGCCAGCACCTTGAATTTGGCGAATGCGTCATTCACCTGTTCTTCGGTCAGCTCATAACCCAGATCCAGCAGCTTCTCCCGGAAAGCATGGCGGCCGGAATGTTTGCCTAATACCAGCTTGCTTTCTTTGAGTCCGATGGACTCCGGGGTCATAATTTCGTAGGTTGTCTTCTCCTTCAGCATACCGTCCTGGTGAATGCCGGATTCATGGGCGAATGCGTTCGCGCCGACAATCGCTTTGTTGCCTGGCACGACCATGCCGGTCAGCTTGCTTACAAGGCGGCTCGTGCGGGCGATTTCGGTTAAGGCCAGCCCCGTCTTCGCTCCAAAGAATTCGGAACGCGTCTCGAGCGCCATCGCAATTTCCTCGATCGCGGTATTGCCTGCACGTTCACCGATTCCGTTGATCGTGCCTTCGATCTGATCGGCCCCGTTCAGAATGGCGGCAAGGGTGTTCGCCGTGGCCATGCCCAGATCGTTATGGCAGTGCGCACTCAGCTGAACCTTCTCGATATCCGGAACATTTTCCTTCAAGTATTTGAAGATGGCCCCGTATTCCGAAGGGTTCAAATATCCCACGGTATCCGGAATGTTCACGACATTGGCGCCTTCGCGCACTGCCATGGCGACGACCTCGGCCATGAAATCAAGCTCGGTCCGGCCCGCATCCTCCAGGGAAAATTCCACTTTGGAAAAGTATTTCTTTGCGTAACGGATCGAAGCCTGCGCCGTTTCCAGCACCTGCTGCTTCTCCATCCGCAGCTTGAACTTGCGGTGAATCGGCGAAGTGGCCAGGAACACGTGAATGCACGGGTCCTGGGCGCCTTGAAGCGCTTCGCGAACCGCATCGATGTCATTTTCTCTGGAGCGTGACAATCCAATGACCGTAACGTCCTTAACCGCGCGTGCCACTGCATTCACAGCTGCAAGGTCACCGGGTGACGCCGCTGGAAACCCTGCTTCCATGCGGTCGATTTTCAACTTTTCGAGCTGAAGGGCGATTTCCACCTTTTCCCGAGTGTTCAAATTCACGCCAGGAGACTGCTCACCATCTCTCAGCGTTGTATCAAAGACATAAATCTTTCGCATGTCGGCACCTCCTTGAAGTTTATCTCATGACGTAAACATCCGGCGGCAGTTGATAGAATCCCCTGCCGCCGGCTGCTTAATCTGACGGGTCCGGGCAGCAGCATCATCATCTCATGCCGGGCTGCCCCAAACCCCGAAGAATTCCTTATGAATTCTATATATTCTTATTTTTTGATCCAATGCATCATTTCGCGAAGCTCTGCACCCACCACTTCGATCGGATGCTCGGACTCGTTGCGGCGAGTAGCTGTCAGGAAAGCGCGTCCCGATTGGTTCTCAAGGATAAAGTCGCGGGCGAATTTACCTTGTTGAATATCGGACAGGACTTCTTTCATTGCCTTCTTGGTATCTTCGGTTACCACGCGAGGGCCTGTTACATAGTCGCCATACTCCGCCGTGTTGCTGATGGAGTCGCGCATGCTTGCAAGACCGCCTTCATAGATCATGTCCACGATCAGCTTCAGTTCATGCAGGCACTCGAAGTATGCCATTTCCGGCGCATATCCAGCTTCGGTCAACGTTTCGAAACCTGCTTTGACCAATGCGGAGACACCGCCGCACAATACCGCTTGCTCACCGAACAAGTCTGTTTCGGTTTCTTCGCGGAAGGAAGTCTCGATAACGCCTGCGCGGGTACAGCCGATGCCTTTTGCATAAGCAAGACCGATCGCCTTAGCTTGTCCAGTCGCGTCTTTCTCGATTGCGATCAATCCAGGTACGCCAAAGCCTTCAACGTACGTACGGCGAACCATGTGACCCGGGGATTTAGGAGCAACCAGAAGAACGTCGTTGTCCTTAGGAGCTACGATTTGACCGAAATGAACGTTGAAACCGTGGGAGAACATCAGTGCCGCGCCTTTTTTCAGGTTTGGCTCGATATCGTTTTTGTACACCGCTGCTTGCGTTTCATCCGGCATCAGGATTTGTACTACATCCGCACGGCTAACGGCTTCCGCTACAGGGAGTACTTCGAAACCGTCGTTTTTCGCTTTGTCGAACGATTTGCCTTCACGAAGACCAATGACAACCTGAAGTCCGCTGTCGCGCAGGTTTTGCGCTTGCGCATGACCTTGGCTTCCGTAGCCGATAACCGCGATTGTTTTGTCTTTCAGCACGCTGAGTTCTGCATCTTGTTCATAATAAGTAGTAATTGCCATTTGTATAAGTCCTCCTTTGATTTTAAAGACCCTTCATGATGAGCGGGTATCTCAATAGACCGCTGCTTACCCGATCTGCTGAGACACCCGCTCATGCCATGCAGGTGTCTAACGCTTATATTGCAATAACTTTGTCATCCGGATAAAAAGAATAATGTTACATCATTACGCGTTACCGCGAATCATCGCGGTAACCCCGGTACGGGAAAGCTCCTGGATGCCATAAGGCTTAAGCAGCTCGATCATCGCATCGATTTTGACGGTATCGCCGACAACCTGAACCATCAGGTTGGTCGTGCCGATATCCACGACGGATGCGCGGAAGGTCTCGACAACGCCCATAATTTCCGGTCTTGCCGACGGCTCGGCTTTTACTTTGATCAGGGCGAGCTCCCTGGCGACCATCGGCTTCGAGCTCAGATTGATGACTTTAATAACATCGATCAGCTTGTAAAGCTGCTTCTCTACCTGCTCCAGCGTCGTTTCGTCTCCGGTGGTTACGATAACCATCCGGGACAAGCCGATTTCCTCCGACTGCCCCACGGTAATGCTCTCGATGTTAAAGCCCCGGCGTCCGAATAACCCGGATACACGCTGCAGGACACCCGGCTGGTCGTTTACTAGTACGGCAATGGTATGTTTTGTACTCATCTTACGCATCCCCCATCAGCATTTGATCGATTGTCGACCCTTGCGTCACCATCGGATACACGTTCTCGCCCTTCTCAACAACGAATTCAACGAGGACGGGTCCCGGTGTTTCCATCGCTTCGGCCCAAGCAAGCTGAGCTTCTTCTTTCGTCGTGGCGCGAAGTCCTTTGACACCGTAAGCTTCGGCCAGCTTGACGAAATCAGGGCTGCCTGCCAGATCGATGTGGCTGTATCGGTTATCGTAAATCAACTCCTGCCATTGACGAACCATGCCGAGCACTTGGTTGTTGATGACAACGATCTTCACCGGAATGTTGTTGATGGCGCAGATGGCAAGTTCTTGCGAACACATCTGCATGCCGCCGTCTCCGTTGATCGAAATGACCAGACGGTCCGGATGCGCCATCTGTGCCCCGATCGCGGACGGGAATCCGAAGCCCATCGTTCCGAGTCCGCCGGAGGTGATCCAGGAACGCGGCTGGTTGAACTTGTAATACTGCGCGGCCCACATTTGGTGCTGACCAACGTCAGTCGTTACAATGGCTTCGCCCTTCGTGGTATCGTTCAGCATTTCGATAACCCATTGCGGCTTCAGCACCGTATCCGAATCGACGTAACGGAAAGGATACTCGGCTTTCCATTTGCGGATCTGGTCTCTCCACGCGTCTGCTTTCGCAGCGTACGAAACGATCGGGTTCAGCATCTCAAGCACCGTCTTCACGTCACCGACAATCGGAATATCGGTCGGCACGTTCTTGCCGATCTCGGCCGGGTCAATGTCGATATGAACGATCTTCGCGTGAGGCGCGAATCCGTCAAGCTTGCCGGTAACCCTGTCATCAAATCTTGCCCCGATGTTGATCAGCAGATCAGACTGCTGAATACCATGGTTCGATGTGTAGGTTCCGTGCATGCCCGGCATTCCTGTCCACAGATCGTTGCCTGTCGGGAAGGCGCCAAGGCCGAGAAGCGTTGTCGTGATCGGAATCCCGGTTTTGTTCACGAATTCGTACAGTCCTTCATGAGCACCGGAGTAAATCACGCCGCCGCCGGCAAGAATCATCGGACGCTCGGCCTCCTCGATCGCGCGGGCCAGTTTATCCAACTGAAGTTTGTTCGGCACCGTCCGAGGATTATATCCTCTCAGCTGGATTCGCTCTTCCGGCTGGAACAGCGTGGTTGCCGCCGATACATCCTTCGGAATGTCGATCAGCACCGGTCCTTTGCGGCCGGTTGAGGCGATATGGAAGGCCTCATGAATCACCCTTGGCAGATCCTTAACGTCCCTTACCAGATAGCTGTGTTTCGTAATCGGCATCGTGATGCCTGTAATATCCGCTTCCTGGAAAGCATCCGTACCGATCAGGGTTGTTGCAACGTTACCGGTAATAACAACGAGCGGAACGGAATCCATGTAAGCTGTTGCGATACCGGTCACAAGGTTCGTTGCCCCCGGTCCTGAAGTTGCTATGCATACGCCGACTTTGCCGCTTGCGCGGGCGTAACCGTCAGCGGCATGAATGGCCCCTTGCTCGTGTCGGGTCAAGACATGGTTGAAATCCTTAAAACCATACATCGCATCGTAGATATACAGGACGGCTCCGCCCGGATATCCGAAGACGCACTCGACACCTTCGAGCAGAAGACTCCGAAGCAAGATTTCCGAACCGGTAATCACTTCAGGCTTCAACCATTTCTCTCGTAATTGTTCTGTAGACCGCACTTCTGGAGTTTGCGCGCTCATCAGTCATCCTCCTCTCAAATATTGGCACTCTTCTCTTTCATCCATGATTCAAGCAACAAAAAAACCTTCCGTCGCCACACCCGGAGTATCTCCGTGTGAGGGACGAAAGGTTTAGCTTCCGTGGTACCACCCATATTTGCCCTACACCTCGCAGTGCAGAGCCTCAGCAGGTATGAAGAACGCATGAACACAGCTCTTCAATATCTGCAGTCCGTAACGCGGACTAAGACGATTCCCCCTAATAAACGCTGTTACGACTTAATGCGATAAAGTCATAGCGTAGCATCTTTCAGGGAAACAGCTCCGAGGTGAGCTCGTATAAAAGGGGTTTTGGTGGTGGTTTCAGCTGATCCATCCACTCTCTGAGCAAAAGAGCCCTTTAAACTTCGTCCTCATCATTGCCGATTGGATATATTCGTTAAAATGTTTAGAAACATTATATGATTCATTCAATCCAGAAGTCAACACATTTATTTTACTTCCGATGAAAGGTTTTCATTCACAATGGGCGCAATTCCTCCGCCGCCTTGAAGCAAAACACCCTATGAAACCCTGCTACATATGATAAATGGAGCAGACTTAACCGCGGTGAAGGGAGGAAACAACACGATGATCCGTTACCGAAAACCGGACCAGGATGATCCGATGATTCTGCAGCTCATCGAGTCCCAACTCGTCCCGCTTTCCCATATGACCAAAAAAGAGCTGGACCTCATCCGCAAGGATATTCCCTCTCGTTTACGGCGCGGCGTGACCCTTGTCGCTTCGCCTCAGGATAACGAAAAAATCGTTGCTTTTATCCATTTCATGATGCACGGCGAGCTGCTGTATATCGATATGCTGGCCGTCGCATCCACCGCACAGCGAAAACGGTGGGGTGTCCGCTTGATGGAACATGCCGAACGTTTCGCTGTATCCCGCGGATGCAAACGTGCCAAAGTCATGGTGGACATCGGCAACCACACCGGCCTTCATTTTTACCGAAAGCTTGGCTATACGGTGACCAGAATGATCGAACTCAGCCGATGTTATGAGCTGGAAAAGATTTGGTTCCTCTAATTACCAGAAGAAGCCTGGCCCGAAGCCTGGTCCAAAGCCCGGTCCAAAGCCTGGTCCAAAGCCCGGCCCGAAGCCGCCGTAACCCGGTCCAAAGCCGCCAGGGTAGCCTCCAAACCCGCCGCCATATGCATAAGGGGCCGTACCAATGGCAAGAAGGTCAAACAATGCGAGCGGAATAATCGCCTTGGTTTTCACCTTTTTCCCCTTGGTTGCCGGTTCCACAAAAAGGCGGTTGCCAGAGACGCGTACCAGCTTGCCCGTCACCACAGTTCCGTTTTTCTTATACGCCACGATCTCTTTGCCCACATATGATTTCACTTTCGCCTTGCTGACAGGCTTGTGCATAAGATCCCTCCTCAGGTAATATACATTTCAATTTATTCCGGAAGGAGTTCCCTTGCTTGTTTCATGGCCCTTACGATAGCAAAAGATAGGCGACTCTCTCGATGAGCCGAGCACCCGTGCCGCCGAAATGATGTAGGATAGCGCGGGGACGCAAAATAAAAAAAACCGCCGTAATATTACGGCGGTTTTTTCATACACGTATAATTAAGCGTTCACTTTTTCTTTAGCTACAGTAGCCAAGGAATTGAACGCGTTCAAGTCATTCACAGCCAGATCAGCCAGCATTTTGCGGTTGATGTCCACGCCAGCAAGCTTCAGTCCATGCATCAATTTGCTGTAGGACAGACCGTTTTGACGAGCAGCCGCGTTGATACGAACGATCCACAATTTGCGGAAGTTACGCTTCGTATTGCGACGATCGCGGTATGCATAAACGAGGGATTTCATAACCTGCTCGTTCGCTGTTTTAAAAATGCGGTGTTTGGAACCGAAATAACCTTTCGCAAGCTTCAATACTTTTTTATGTCGACGACGAACGACAAATCCGCCTTTAACTCGTGCCATATCAAAAGACCTCCCAATAATTGTTGTTTACTATTTCAAGTTAGCCAGACCTTGCTTCAAACGTTTAACATCTCCAGGCGCCATGACAGGGCTATTGGACAATACGCGCTTCGCACGCTTGGATTTGTGGGAAAGCAAGTGGTTTTTGTAAGCTTTATAACGTTTAACTTTACCAGTACCAGTAATTTTGAAGCGGCCTTTCAGGCTGCTATGTGTTTTCATTTTAGGCATTGTAGTACTTCCTCCTCTAATTTCTCTTAGGCTTTTGGAGCCAAAATCATAATCATGCTGCGGCCTTCCAATTTCGGCTGACGCTCAATGACGCAGAGATCCGCCACTTCCGTTTTCACGCGCTCCAAAATCTTCTGTCCGATGTTAGCATGGGTGATTTCACGGCCGCGGAAACGCACGGAGCATTTCACTTTATCGCCGTCTTTCAAAAACTTAACGACATTGCGAAGCTTGGTTTGATAATCATGCTCCTCAATGTTGGCTCGGAACCATACTTCTTTGATGTCCACAATTTTCTGGTTCTTCCGTGCTTCCTTCTCTTTCTTCTGCTGCTCATAGCGGAATTTACCGTAGTCCATGATGCGGCATACCGGCGGTTTCGCCTGAGGGGCCACGTTCACCAGATCCAGATTGAGATCAATTGCCATTTGCAGTGCTTCACGAATCGGCTTGATCCCGATTTGCTCACCTTCGGCACCAACCAAACGTACTTCTTTGGCCCGAATCTCGTCATTGATCATATGTTCCTTACTGATAGTCCTCCACCTCCAAATTACTTGTTGTTCCTGTTTGCAAAAAATAAAGGGATGACGGGTTAACCACCGACATCCCTATTTGATACTCATCTCACAAATGAAGTTGAATCCATTCATTGATTTCGTGATCAAACCAGCCAACGCATGTCGGTCAGGTGAGAAGCGGCGCTTCTGCTTGCAATCAGATATTCTGTTTAACAGACTAGAATAGTATAACAGGCCATCCTAACATCTGTCAACACAAATGGAATAAAACTTTGGATTAGCCTTGTTTGCTCTGAACTTCTTCAAGGCGCACAACCCGGGTATGCTCCGTATGACTCCACTGCTTGTTGTTCTGCGTGAAGAACGCGTATACCGTGATGGGATACCACGACAGCAGATAAATCGGAAACAGCACAAGATACATATATACCTTCTTGTACTTGACCTTCTCCAGAATCATCGCAATCATGAACGTGAACACATTCGCCGCAATTGCCGTAAAGCTCAGCCACAGCGGTAAATAACCGTACAGGTTCGCGATGTTCGGACCATTGAAGAACGAGCTGTCAACCCAGATGATGGCCGTCAACAAGAAAGTCAGCAGCACGATGTAGACGTTGACTCCGTAAAGGGCCAAGTCCAGCTTCACAAGGCTGCGCTCCTTAATGGCACGCCACAACAGCGGGAAGAAATAACGGCGGGCAACCGTAAAGTGACCCTGCATCCAGCGCAGACGTTGTCTGGCGGAAGCCTTAAACGTAAGCGGCTTTTCGTCGAATACCTTCGCGTCGTAATTGAACTTCGGATACACGCCGCGCATGACGCTGCGCATGGTGAACTCCAAGTCCTCCACCAGACTGGTCGCGCCCCAGCCGATCTCCTTCAAGAGATTGGTCTCAAAGCACATTCCCGTTCCGCCGAGGAAGTTGGCCATGTTCAGATTGCTGCGGGACAACTGCCACAAGCGGTTGATATACCAGTAGGAAACCCCGTAAGAAGCGGTGATCCAAGAATCCTCTGGGTTCTTGGTATCGATATATCCCTGGATAACTCTCGCTCCAGAGCAAAGATCGTTGTTCATTTCATTCAAGAAATTCGGATCCGCCAGATTATCCGCATCAAACATAACGACCGCGTCATACTGGCGCGGCATCGCCCAGAGCTCTTTCAGCATCCATTCGATGGCATAGCCTTTGCCTCGAAGATTCTGATTCGTGCGCACGCAGGCGTTCATCCCGTGGGCACGGACGATCTCTGCTGTACGGTCTGTACAGTTGTCGCAAATGACAAATACGTCGTACAGATGTTTCGGATAATTAAGCTGTTTCAGGTTCTCCATTAATGCTCCGACAACCTGCTCTTCGTTATGCGCAGCAACTAACACTGCAAATGATTTATTGGGTTCAAACTGTTGTTTCTTTTTTCTTTTGACCAGACCAAACAAAGAGAATACGAACTGGTACACACCCACCGCGGCCAAGAATAGTTGGAGCGCGATAAAGATGGCGTCTGTCATGATTCTCCGTTACCCCCTTTTTATAACCCGAGAATGTTTGTTGTTTTTTTCTCTCTAAGTTCTTCGCATTTTTGTTGTTGCTATGACCCTGTGACTTGTGTCTGTCCTTCTAGTAGCCTCGGTGCCGCGGGGCAACTTCGCACGTCATACACGATTTTCCACACTTTTGAATCTTTTGTCAAAACCGTGGAATGCTCTAATTTACGGAAAAACTTCGTAAAAGAGCTCAGCTTGCATTCCAGTTTGCCAGCAAGCTTCGTTTCAAACGGCTTTAGTTCTTATTTTCATCCGTTTTCTTGCTTTTTATTTCTCTTGGCTGCCCATTTTTTCTTTTTCAACTTGTCCGCCAATAAATAAACGCAACAGACAACCAAAAAGTTTTCGTTTTTTTCAGTGCTCTTTCTCTAATAAACTTTTTGACGTCCGTTTGAATCATTGTAGCGGCATCTCCTACTCAAGTCAAAAGTCCACGGACCCTGATTTTCTACAAAATGCGCGCTGCTGGCTAACACCTTAAGTAGCAAGGGTCCAGCGAGAAGCTTGCCGAATCAATTGGCCGTTTCCGGGACCAAAGTCCCTTACCTTCAAGGGGAAAGTGGTTGATTTCTCTTCCCAGAATCGATATGTTAAAGTTAAAGAATAACGCTGCAGAACGGGTGAAAAGTAGTGGCTAAAAAAAGAGTCTTGCTGTTATCTGAAGGGTTCGGTGCAGGCCATACACAGGCCGCTCATGCACTCTCCAGCAGCCTGCGCCAGTTGTCCCCTAGCGTACAGACCAAAGTTCTCGAGCTCGGGAGCTTCTTGAACCCTAAAATCGCTCCACTGATCATTTCGGCCTACAGAAAGACCATTACGACTCGCCCAAGATTGGTCGGGTACATGTACCGCCATCAAAAATCCTTTAACCGTTTTACCGCTTTAGCTCTTCACCGAATGTTCTATACAAGCACCAAGAACGTGGTCAGGCAGCTCCGACCCGACATCATTGTGTGCACCCATTTCATACCAAGTGCGGTCATCTCGCGTTTGAAACGGCTGGGCACGAATGTGCCCCTGTGTACCGTTATAACCGATTATGATGCTCACGATACATGGATCAGCCCTGAGGTCGACCGATATTTCGTGTCCACGCCGGAAGTGAAGCGAAAGCTGCTCAATCGCGGGGTTTCCCAAGCCAAAATTCAGGTCACCGGCATTCCGATCCATCCCGACTTCTGGACGCATCCGAGCAAAGAGGAAATCCGGGAGCGGTTTAACCTGTCCGATATGCCTACCGTGCTGGTGATGGGCGGAGGCTGGGGCATCATGAATGACGAAGTTGTGCATGAATTTCTGACCCGATGGCGAGAAGAAGTCCAGATCATATTTTGCCTCGGCAATAATGATAAGGGACGCGAGGAGATGGAGCGAAATTCCAGGTTCCAGCATCCGAACATCCGGATATTGGGCTTTACGCGGGAGATCGACAAGCTGATGGAGGTGTCGGATCTGCTCGTTACGAAGCCCGGCGGCATGACATGTACCGAAGGCCTGGCCAAAGGAATTCCGATGCTGTTCCATCAGCCCCTTCCGGGACAGGAAGAAGAAAACTGCCAGTACTTCACGGCGCAGGGATTGGGAGAGCCCATCCATTCCCTGGAGGTTCTGGGCAAATGGATGAACAAGCTGCTTCATCAATACGACCTGATTCAAGAACAACGGGCGCAAAACTTGCAGGACATCGAACGCTTTCATCCCATGCAAAGCGCCCGCAGCATCATCGACATGCTGGAAAACGAAAAGGTGTACTCCTGAATGAGGAGCACACCTTTTTTGCTGCGTTCTATCGCGAGCATATCACCCGAATGGATAGATTTTCTTCTATTATAGTAGTTGTAAACGCTATCACCGAGAGAAACTATCACATTTGGATGTTATTTTCCGTATTTTTCAAGGCGATTCTGATGGTATGAAGCAAGGGCTTCCTTGCCTACAATCGCCTCGCAGCGATGAATTTGCATGCCTTGGCCGACGAATTTCGTTTCGTATTCTGTCATGACGTGCTCTTCGTTCAGCCCGTCGCGATGCAGATCCAGCGAAATGTTCGTCATTTGCAGACCATAATCGGCAAATGCATTCAGGGAGAATTCGAAGAGCGTGACCGAATCGGTCTTAAAATGGATCTCCCCCCGCTCGTTCAGGATCCGGGAATACTTGTCCAGAAAGCGCGGATGCGTCAGACGACGGCGTGCATGCTTTGTTTTTGGCCACGGATCGCTGAAGTTCAAATATAACCGTTCAATTTCGCCGGGCTCAAAAACCTCCTCGACATTCTCGATATTAAACAGCGCCAGCTTCAGATTCGGCGGGGTATCGACTCCCTCCTGGGCCCAGACGTTGCGCCCCTTCTCGCTTGCGCGGCGAATCAGCTCGTCGTACATGTCGACGCCGATGAAATTCACTTGCTGATGCTTGTAACTCATCTGGCTTATAAATTGGCCCTTGCCCATGCCGAATTCGACATGGATCGGAAGGTCGTTGCCAAATAACGAAGCCCACTTCCCTCTATATTGACCGGGGTCCAAAACGACCAGGTCTTCCTGCTGCTCCAGATTTTCCCGTATACCTTTTCTTCCGCGTAAACGCATGTCATACCTCCGAAACTTTCCAAGTAAATTTAGAATGATATCCCGATACTGCATTTATTGTGACGAAGTTGACCCCAAAAGTAAAGAGCCCCATAGAAAAAGGAACCTACGCTCTGCTCAACGCAGAGGCTTTAGGTTCCTTTTTCTTATATTTGGAATTGGGGTTCCGCGATAGTTAAACTGTGAATAGTCTACCTTTCTTCCGACGTAAAATCAAACGTCTTCTCAAAGGCGATGCGAATCTTGCGACGTGCCGAAGCCTTGACTCCCTGGTCGGAGTTAAACTCCACGCCGGTAAGGGCTAGGGCTTCATTCGGGGTAAGCTCCACAGCGATTTTGTCTTTACTGTCATTCTTTACTGTCGATGAATTCATTCGTAATCACCTCACGGTATTATTGTATCCATGACGTCACACAAATATGAATCCTATCCGTTATATACCCATGCCAAAATTGCTTGAATCATCTTTTTATTTTTCTATTTTAAATATACCAATTATATGCAATCCATTCAAGTAACAACGTCTTAATTAGGCTTGAAGACCTGTATATAACGCAATCCTTTATTTTTTGTTACAATGGACGTAGCTGTTTCATTTAAGTAAAAGGCCAGTAAATTATGGGTTCCCAAGGGCCTTGGCTGAACCTGTCTCAATTCAACTTAAGCGGCTATAAAGGAGCAAACATGAGCACACCACTTATACCCGCCCCGACCTTATGGGGCGACAAACGTTTTCATACATGGAATTACGAGATGCGCGGCCAGTTCCAGGAGAAGGTATTCAAGGTTATGCTGGATGCCGGCTTTACGTGTCCGAACCGTGACGGCACGATTGCCAAGGGTGGATGCACCTTTTGCAGCGCCCGCGGCTCCGGCGATTTCGCGGGAAGGCGGCGGGATGATCTCGTTACCCAGTTCAACACCATCCGTGACCGGCAGCACCAAAAATGGCCGAACGCCAAATATATCGGCTATTTCCAAGCCTATACCAACACGTATGCTCCGGTCGAAGAACTTCGCGAATATTATGAAGTCATTCTGCAGCAGCCGGGGGTCGTCGGTTTGTCGATCGCCACACGTCCCGATTGCCTGCCTGACGATGTCGTGGAATACTTGGCGGAGCTGAACGAGCGAACCTATCTGTGGGTGGAAATGGGTCTGCAAACGATCCATGATTCCACTTCCGAGCTGATCAACCGGGCCCATGATACCGAATGTTATTTGGAAGCCGTCGAGAAGCTGCGCAAACATAATATCCGGGTCTGCACACACATCATTTACGGGCTTCCGCAAGAGGATCATGACATGATGCTTGCCACCGGCCGGGCGGTCTCCAAGATGGATGTGCAGGGAATCAAAATCCATCTGCTGCACCTTATGCGCAAGACGCCGATGGTGAAGCAATACGAAGCCGGGCTGCTGCGATTCCTGGAGCAGGACGAATACATCAGCCTTATCGTGGATAGCCTGGAGTTTTTACCTCCGGAAATGATCGTCCACCGCCTAACCGGAGACGCTCCCCGGGATCTCTTGATCGGACCGACGTGGAGTCTCAAAAAATGGGAAGTGCTTAACGGCATTGACGCCGAGCTCAAGCGCCGGGATACGTGGCAGGGTAAATTGTGGGGGGTATCCTGATGGGCTTCCTCTCGGTTTTGAGTTTTGCCCACAAACTGGTGTCCGAAAGGCTCCGTCCCGGAGACATCGCGCTGGATGCAACCGCCGGAACCGGAGCCGATACGCTGTATTTAGCCAAATGCACAGGATCAAAAGGCAAAGTGTATGCCTTCGATATTCAAGAGCAGGCGCTGCAGCTGACTCGGGAAAGGCTGGACAAGGAGCCGACCGGCACCCTCGCGGAGGTTAGCCTTCTTCTTCAGAGCCATTCGCTTATGAGGGAGTGCGTACCTGAGATTGAGCACGGCCGCATGGGTGCAATCATGTTCAATCTCGGCTACCTTCCGGCGGATTCATCGGATAAACGGATCATGACGGAGACCGCCAGTACGCTCACGGCCCTGGAGGCTGCAATCGAGCTGCTCCGCCCCGGGGGCATTATCACCATCGTGCTGTATCCAGGCCACAAGGGCGGCGATGCCGAGGCGGACGCGGTCCAAGCTTGGGCGGGGGAATTGCCCCAGCACAAAGTGCAAACGATTTTGTATCGCGGCCTTCAGCGTTCCGAAGCGCCATATCTCATTGCACTGGAACGAAAGAAGCCGATATGATATAAGTTCTAGGAGAGGTACCGCACTTCACATCCATAGAATATTCCAAACATGATGAAAGGTAGATGATTACAATGACAAAACCATATCCATTATTGTTCCAGCCTGAATTTAAAGAACGCGTGTGGGGAGGCCGGGCACTAGAGCAGTTCGGCTTGGATATTCCTGAAGGACATATCGGGGAAGGCTGGATGATCGCCGACCATCCGAACGGCACGACCAGCATCGTGAACGGCGAGCTTGCCGGACGCGGCCTGGATGAGGTCCGGGAGCAATTCGGGCGGGAATGGTTCGGAAGCAAAGGATTCTCCGAGGTTAACGGACGTTTCCCGCTCCTGATCAAGCTGCTTGACTGTAATGACAACCTCTCCGTTCAGGTCCATCCGACCGATGACTACGAAGGGCTTCCGAAGGGCGAGCTTGGCAAGACCGAAATGTGGTATGTGCTGGATGCTAAGCCGGACGCCAAAATCATCTACGGCCTGAAAGAAGGCGTGAACCGGGAAACCTTGAAGGAAGCCATGGAAAACGGCAAGGTTATGGACCAACTGCAAGAAGTGTCCGTAAAAGCCGGAGATACATTCTACATACCTGCCGGTACGGTACATGCGCTGTGTGCGGGCGTTGTAGTAGCGGAAATTCAGCAAAATTCGGATACAACCTACCGGATTTTCGATTATAATCGACCGGGGCTTGACGGTAAGCCGCGCGAGCTTCATATCGAGGATTCCTTGAACGTGACAGCCTATGAAGGATCGGGCGCAACCACCATGAGCACGGAAGGAACGGCGCCGGGAGAATGGCTTGAGCTTGCCAAATCCCCGTATTTCGTCGTGGAAAAAGGCGTCGTGAGCGGTGCATGGTCCTTGTCAACTTCCGCGGAGAGCTTCACGATCGTGGTTGTATGCGACGGCCAAGGAACCCTCAGCTGGGATAACGGCTCCATCGATTACACGTCAGGACAGTGCTTCCTGCTGCCTGCGAATCTGGGGGCCTATACATTGGACGGGCAATCCACGGTTCTGCGTTCATATTTGCCTTAAACAGGGTATAAATAAATGATATAAACCATTCGTTCTTGTGGAGGTGCCAGCCCTAATGATGCAAACCGACACGTTTACGATGCTGAATACGCAGGGTATGCATGTTTTTGTATATGAATGGCTGCCCGGCCCGGATGATCCCGTTCGTGCCATTGTGCAAATCGCGCATGGCATGTGCGAAACCGGCAAGCGCTACGAGGAGCTTGCCGAATTGCTCACGGAGCACGGCTATGCCGTATACTGCAACGACCACCGTGGCCATGGGCTAACGGCCGGGCTTACGCATCTCGGCGATGCCGGGGAAGACGGTTTTGAAGGAATGATTGAAGACCAGCTGCTTCTTGCTGCCGAGCTCAAGAAGCGCCATGACGGCGTTCCGCATTATTTGATGGGGCACAGCATGGGATCCTTTTTGACGCAAAAAATCATCTGTTCGGACGGTGAATTATTCGACGGATTCATCCTGTCAGGCACCAACGGTCCCCAGGGACTACTGACGTTCGGCATGAGCTTGGCGGCTGCACAAATGCGCCTGCAAGGAAACACGCACCGGAGCCTGATGCTGAACGCCCTGGTGTTCGGTCCTTACAACAAAGGATTCGGTCCTATTCGCACGCCGTTCGATTGGCTATCCCGGGATGAAGCCGAAGTGGATAAGTATATCAACGACCCATACTGCGGCAAGGTGTGCACCGCTCGCTTCTTTCGTGATTTCTTCAAGCTGCTGTCACAGATCCACCAGCCTCAATTGATGAAATGTCTTCCGAAGGATAAACCTGTCTATATTTTCTCGGGCGAGGATGATCCGGTCGGACACCGCGGCAAAGGCGTGCGGCGGTTGATCGAATTGTACCGGAAGCATGGCGTTCAGGACCTCGAATACCGTTTGTATCCGGGCGGCCGCCACGAAATGCTGCACGAGACCAACCGTGCCGATGTGGCAGCCGATGTTCTCGACTGGCTCGAACGGCACACCTCCGGCTCGGACAATGTACCGCAAGAATCGATACGAGTGATGTAACAAAGTGTGATGCCACAACACATAAAAGGGATGCCCCGTTTTTTTGAAATCCAGGGCATCCCTTTTATTATGCTGCTAAGCAGTTCGTTAGTGTATACAGAACCTTTGACATTGGCAGCGTAAAGGCTCAATCGAAGCACCTTACTCTTCATCGCTCGGCGTGCGATCGATGATCAATTGCGTGACCTCGGTGTACTCTCCATGCGCTACCTCGTCCTCGGTAGCCTCTTCGCGCAGATCGTCATTGGTTTCCATGCCCGGTGCGATGGTCGGCTCATCAGACGAAAGCTGTTCTTGCCCCTTCCGATTGTCGCTCATAACATCCCCTCCTCATCGGTTGATGCCAATTAGAATACCGATGCCGGGGCTGTTTTATTCCGGAAACGCCTTTAGATAGAGCTCGTTATGATCCCAAAAGGGTCGTTAAAGAGCGGGCCGCCAGTTCCTGGCAGCGGAAATTAGGCAATTACGCCAAAACAACCAGTCCGTGTCACAACCAATCTTGGAAAAGACTTGTCCCTCATATCCCCTATTATGCCTGCGTTGCTAACTCCAAAGGCATCGTGTAGTACTGGGGCTGCCCTGTTTCGTTCTGCTGGTACAATACCAGCAGCATCGTGGCGTGCACCGCATGGTCCGGATAGCCCGTACCTCCTTGAATGGCATCGTCGAGGTTGAATGGCAGCACCTCGATCATCGCATGCTTCTGAAGATCGCGCTCCGTGATCCCAAGATCGGCGAAATCGGCGGACAGTGCCGCGGGGTCTTCCACGATTTTACGAACATTGGCGTTCCACTGCGCTTTGTCTTGGGCATGTTCCCACCATATTTTGCGTGGTTTGTATTTATGACCCAGGAAATAATCAAACTTCATCAGACCGGAGACCGCGTTCATGTTCGGCGTGTTCCGAAACTCCAGGAAGGCCGTTAAACGCGTAAACAGGTCCTCGAGCTGATGGCCGATTTTTTGCCAGCCCTGTCCTTCCCAGTAGTCGCCGAACTCCTGGAAGAAATCGAACGGCGACGAAAATTCATGCTTCATCAAATAATTCAGGGTATGGTCCATCCGATGGGCGTTCCAATACTTCTCCAGCACGTCCTCCAGCCTCTTCAACCGGACGATATCCGAGAAAGGAAGCACGTCGCTGCCCAGAATTTCGTATGGAGCGTGGTCCATGTAAGTGTAGTTATACTTGTCCGCATCGATCCGCAGCCCGGTTCCCCGGAGCATCTTCAGGAAGCCCAACTGCAGCTCCTCCGGTCCAAGGGCAAACACGTCGTTAAACGTTTTGCGGAACGTATTGTAATCCTCCTCCGGAAGCCCTGCGATCAAATCCAAATGCTGGTCGATCTTGCGGCTGTCCTTGATCATCGTCACCGTGCGTGACAGCTTGGTGAAATTCTGGCGGCGCTTCACCAGCTCGTTGGTCGGATCATTCGTGGACTGCACGCCGATTTCAAAGCGGAAAATGCCGGGAGGCGCATGGTTTGCCAAATAATCCAGCACCTCCGGACGCATGATATCCGCCGTGATCTCAAACTGGAATACGCAGCCGCCATGGTTCTCGATCAGAAATTCGAACATTTCAAGCGCATAATCCCGCTTAATATTAAAGGTCCGATCCACGAATTTGATCAATTTGGCCCCGTTCTCGATCAGGTAGAGAATGTCCGCCTTGGTCCGTTCAATGTCGTAATAACGAACCCCCACCTCGATGCTCGACAGGCAGAACTGGCAGCTGAAGGGACAGCCCCGGCTGGTCTCAAAATAGACAACCCGCTTCCCGAGGTGCGGGATATCCTCCGGAAAACGATGCGGGGAAGGCAGCTCGGCCAGGATGCTTTTCGGTCTTCCCGGGTTCACGATAATTTCGTCCTGCTTGCGGTAAGCCACGCCATAAACGAAATGATACTTCCGGTCCCCTTCAATCGTTTGCAGCAAATGGTGGAAGGTCTCCTCGCCTTCGCCCATAACGATAAAGTCGACATTGTGCAGCCGTTTCATCCAATACTCCGTATCGTAGGATACTTCAGGTCCACCCAGTATGATCGTGACCTCCGGCATAATCTTCTTCACGATATCGATCACTTTAATCGTTTCTTCAATATTCCATATATAACAGGAGAATCCGATCACATCCGGCTTGCGCTGGAACAGGTCGGAGACGATATTCATCACGGGATCCTTGATCGTGTACTCCGTCAGTTCGATATCGAAATCCTTCTCGCTGTATGCCTTCAGGCAGCGAATGGCCAAGGAGGTGTGAATGTACTTGGCATTCAAGGTTGATAGTATGACTTTCATGGTAGGGCCCACTTTCCTTCTACATAATGTTATTTATTATCGAACGGTACCGAACGCTACTATCCTTAGTGATAAAACGGGAATAAGCCATGAGTGCCGCCTGTCATGCAAGCCTATTCTTCATAATCATACAAATCGTCACCGTCATTCGACGCGCCCTGACCATTCAGGAAAAACTCAAGGAACGGACGTCCGTATTTACGGAATTTCACTTCGCCGACCCCTTTGACGTTCAGCATCTCATCCTCGCTTTGCGGGCAGACCACGCTCATCTCGCGCAGCGTTGCATCGTTAAAAATGATGTAGGACGGCACATGCTCCTTGCTTGCCAGCTCGCGCCGAATTAAGCGCAGCTGCTCGAACACCGTCTCGTTAACGGCAGACGGCGAGTAGTCGCGGCGGCTGCCGCTGCGCTGGCTGCCTGCAGCCTTGGAAGGCCGCGGAACGCGCTGCATCACTTCGCGCTGGCCCTTTAACACGTCGGCCGCCTCGCTCTGAAGTTTCACGACGGGATATTGGCCTTCGGTCAGCGCCAGGAACCCTTCCGAGATGAGCACATTGATCGTCTCGGATATTTCCTTCTCCGTTCGGTTCGACATGACGCCATAGGTTGGAAGCCGGTCAAAGCCGTATTCCAGTACTTTTTTGGCCCGTGAGCCCTTCAGCACGGAGGCGACCATAGACACGCCAAAGCGTTCGCGCATCCGATGAATGCAGGAGAAGATTTTCTGCGCATCCACCGTGATATCCACCAGCTCCCGGTCGTCCGTGCAGGAGCTGCACGTACCGCAGGGCTTGTCTTCGTGTTCTTCCCCGAAATAATCCAGCATTGCGCTGCGCAGGCACCTTGTGGTGTAACAGTAATCGATCATCTGCTGCAGCTTTCGGTAGTCGTTCTGCTTCCGCTCGCCCTCCTGGGGGTTCTGTTCGATCAGAAATTTCTGCGTCATGATATCCTGGGCGCTGAACAGCAGGATGCACTGGCTGGGCTCTCCGTCCCGCCCGGCGCGGCCGGCTTCCTGGACGTAAGACTCCATATTTTTCGGCATATTGTAGTGGATGACGTACCGAACGTTGGATTTATCGATCCCCATGCCGAACGCGTTCGTTGCGACAATGACGCGAATATCGTCATACAGGAAGGCCTCCTGGCTGTCCGCTCGCTCCGCATCGCTCATGCCGGCATGATAACGTCCGGCAAGTAGCCCCTTCGCCTGCAGGCGCTGGCATAAATCATCCACCTCTTTCCGGGTGGCAGCATAGATGATGCCCGGCTGGTGGGTATGCGAAGCCGCATAATCCAGCACGAACTCCCGCTTGTTCTCGCCGCGAAGCACCGACATTTCCAGATTGTCGCGCCCAAGTCCCGTCACGAACACCTGCGGCTGCTCCAGTCGAAGCAGGCGCTGCATGTCTTCCATAACCTCCGGCGTAGCCGTCGCCGTAAAGGCCGCGACAATCGGGCGGTTCGGCAGCCCTTTTACGAAAGGAGCCACGGAGAGATAGCTTGTCCGAAAATCATGACCCCACTGGGATACGCAGTGCGCTTCGTCGACAGCAACGATCGAAATGTCGAGGCCTGCCATCTCCTCACGGAACCAATCCAGCTCAAGCCGTTCCGGGGCGACATATAACAGCTTCAAGTCGCCGCGCTTGGCCGCGCGTATGCGCTCGTTCACTTCCTTGCCGCTGAGCGTGCTGTTGATATAAGCCGCCGCCACGCCCGCCGTCGTAAGTGCGTCCACCTGATCCTTCATCAGGGAGATCAGAGGCGATACGACCAACGTCAGGCCCGGGCTGAGGAGTGCCGGGATCTGATAACAGATGGATTTGCCCCCGCCCGTCGGCATAATCCCGAGCGTATCCTGGCCGGTTAGCAGGCTCGCGACGATTTTCTTCTGTCCGTCCCGAAAATCGGGATAGCCGTAATATTTTTGCAGGTATTCCCGCGCTGTGTCCATATTCATCGATTCTCTATCATTTGTTTCCACATTCATGGATATAAACTCCTTATTTCGCCTTGGTTTTCCGTTTTAGAAAGCCCTCATCCTTTAAGTTTAACGGCCTTTCCATGAATGGGCAACCGAATCGGGGAAGGAAATTGCATTCGACGAGCGGAATTTCATAAATGTGGAAATAAGCCTGATATCATGTAGAGCCATTAAAACGAAGTTGGTGATCCCTAATGAACGATGAACATGCCGAAGCCGTGCGGCAAACCATTCAATATATGAAGGAGCATCTGGACGAGCCGATGACAACCGAGCTGCTCGCCGATCTCGCGGGGTACAGCCCCTACCATTTCTCCAGGATATTCAAGCGGGTAACCGGCATTTCCGTCAGGCAGTACCTGTCCGCCCTCCGGGTCGAATCGGGCAAAACCGAGCTCCTTCAAAGCCCTTCCCTGCTTGTGAAAATCGGAATGAACATCGGTTTGGCAAGTCCCGGCACATTCAACACCCGCTTTAAGCAGTTTGTCGGCCTGTCTCCAAAAAAGTTCCGCACCACCACGGAGTCCCTGCATCGTTACGTGAATCAATATGAGCACAAGCCATTAACCTGGACAGATGAAGAAGGGCATGCTCTGCCCCGGATTCATTGCCGGATCGAAGCTCCCGAGAGGTTTCGCGGCATGATTTACGTCGGTCTGTTTCCAAGACCCGTGCCCGATCAGAAGCCCGTAACCGGTACGGCCGTCAACCTCAAGAACCGGACCTGCACGTTAACCGGCATCCCGGCCGGTACGTATTATGTGCTGGCAGCGGGCATCCCCTGGAGCCTCAATCCGCGGGATTATTTTCTGCTGAGCAAATCCTTGCGAGGCAAGATGGAGGAGCCTGTCCATATCGACGAAGGAACCGATCTCGCCGTGAAGATTACCTTGCGCGAGCCTCTGCCCTATGACCCGCCGATTGTTGTAAATCTACCTCTGCTCTTGTTTGAGAAGGATCGGAACAACAGCGCAAAGTAGAAGAATTTTTGAATCGCCTATCCATTTATAATGGAACTGCAAGAAGCGTTATCCCAAAAGCAATGAGCGCTATATGATGGAGGATTAAACATGACCATTATTCAAGAAACCGTGATTCAGGCCGATGTGCAGCTCCTGTGGCGAGCATGGACCGAGTCCGCAAGGATAACCGAGTGGTTTGCGCCGGCTGCGGAAATCGAGCCGAGAGCGGGCGGAAAATTCGAGCTGTATTTTAACCCGGCCGATCGAGAATCGATGTGCACCGCCGGGTGTACCATTTTGCAGTATGACGAGCCACGCGTGCTTGTTTTTGAGTGGAAAGGTCCCGATCCCTTCGCGGAAACGATGAATCAAGGCGAGCTGACGGCGGTTAAGGTTGCCTTTTTCCCTGAGGCGGACGACACGAGAATTACCCTGAGCATACAGGCTGGAAGGATTCCGAAGCGTCCCGGCAAGCCCGGGAGTGGCATATCGATGCGTGGAAGGGGATGCTGGCCAGCTTGAAATCTAATATCGAATCCGGGAACGGGATTCTGTGCTGCAAGTAAAACAAACCATGAGCGGAGGAGTGCGAGCATATGCCGAACCTATGCGTTCTATCGATCAATGTAAGCGATATACAGCAAGCCAAACAGTTTTACTGCGATGTTCTGGGTTTCGAAATCTCGAGGGTTTATGATGACCAGATCGTCAGCTTGAAGCATGAGGGCATGTCCCTCGTTCTGCAGAAATGCGACCGTCCAACGGATACGGAATACCCGCATGAGGCACAGGTGATCATCGGAATCGAGACCCCGGATGTAAACGAAGCCATTGCGAACTACAAATCGAAAGGCGTCGACGTCATCTTCGATACGCCCAAGCCTTGCCCTCCCGGGCTGTACAGCGCCATCCGCGACCCGTTTGGCAATGTGATCGAGCTGCTGGAATTTACGGAGTAATCCATCCGTTCGGCAGCATCAATGTTCAAGCATACGAAGTGAATCCATATAAACGTCAGAGGGATAAGCTGCATGCAGCAGGTGTCGTTCTGATAGATAAGGCCAGCCGGAGAAATCCGGTTGGCCTTTTTGGAGTTTGGGAGCCGCCGCTGCTTCCCCTCTGGCATTGCTCCGCCTCTGTTAACGTTGAACCCGATCCGGGTAAGAACATAGTAATGCTGCTCCGGAAGGCGGAGCATGGGCAGATTAGGAATCGACGGTTTCGGAAATAATAGGTACTCGAACTGATATATTAACGACACAAGGGGAAATTCATATGGATATGACACCAGAACAACGCGTGACCCTGCATGGGTTCAACAACTTAACGAAATCGCTCAGCTTTAATATGTATGACGTCTGCTATACGAAGACCCGGGAGGAACGGGAAGCGTACCTTGAATATATTGATGAGCAGTATAACGCGGATCGGCTGACGAAAATATTGAGCCATGTGGCCGAAATCATCGGCGCGCATGTCCTGAACATTGCCAAGCAGGATTATATTCCGCAGGGCGCCAGCGTGACGGTGCTAGTCTCCGAGGGCCCCGTCGTGGAGGTGCCGGAGGAATCCTATGACGAATCGCCGGGTCCGCTGCCGGATAACGTGGTGCTCCAGCTCGACAAGAGCCATATTACCGTCCATACGTATCCCGAATTCCATCCGGACGAGGGCATCAGCACTTTCCGGGCCGATATCGACGTGTCGACCTGCGGGGAAATCTCACCGCTCAAAGCCCTGAACTACCTGATCCACTCCTTCGATACGGATATTATGACGATAGACTATAAAATCCGGGGATTCACGAGGGATATTCACGGACACAAGCTGTTTATCGACCATGAGATCAGTTCCATCCAGAACTATATTCCGGACGAAGCCAAGGAGCTGTTCGATATGATCGACGTCAACGTATACCAGGAGAACATCTTTCATACCAAGTGCAAGCTGAAGCAGTTCGATCTGGACAACTATCTGTTCGGTTACACGAAGGATAAGCTGTCCGAGGCCGAGCAGCAGGAAATCACCGAACGCATCAAACTGGAGATGGACGAGATTTATTACGGCAAGAACATGGACCGGAGTTACTGAATGGCTTGCTACCCTGCGGCGGCTATTCTTTTCTTGCATGACCATCATGCGAGCAAGCAAACAGGCCGGGCTCCCAGGAGCCCGGCCTGTTTGCTGCTTCTATGGCTTGACCCTAGAAAATCGACTTTCGGAATCAGAATTAACTCTGTTTTTAAATCAAATGGCCTGTTTTTTGTATGTTGTCATTCTTCCAGGTTCCATACAATGAAAGTGATTTAATTATTACCCCATTCCAACCAGAAAGGAGGAGCCGCACAACCATTTGTGAAAGCGCATACGGGATGCTGCACACCAGCATCCGAACCACAAGGAGAAAGGTGGCTGAACATGAAGAATCTTAGTAGACTCAGCTTGCATCGCAAGCTGTTGGCAGCGGCTCTTACGCTCCCCATGATCATCACGGGGAGCATCGAGTCGTTAGCGGCGCCCTCGCATCAAGCGGCAAGCGGCACGCAGCAAGTTGCCACTAAAACCAGCCGGATTCAGCTGGAGTATTTGGATAGGGGGATCGTATCGGCCCCCACTTCAGAGGGCAACTTTCTGAGCTGGCGATTGCTTGCCGGAGAAGTAACCGGATATGGCGACACGGGGCTTACCGGTCCAACCTTTCATGTCTATCGGGACGGCACCCGGATTGCCATCGTCGAGAACAGCACCAATTACCTGGACCGATCCGGCACGTCATCGTCCTCCTATTACGTATCTGCCGTCGTGAATGGAAAAGAGGTCGACCAGAGCCCCACCTCCACTCCCTGGTCCTCCCCCTATTACGATCTGAAGCTAAACAAGCCGGATGGCGGAGTCACCCCGGCCGGGGAGCCTTATACTTACTCTGCCAATGACGCCAGCGTCGGCGATGTGGACGGCGACGGGCGGTACGAGCTTTTTGTCAAATGGGACCCTTCCAACTCCAAGGACGTTTCCCAAATCGGGTATACCGGCAACACGTACATTGACTGTTATACACTGGAGGGCATCCTGCTGTACCGGATCGACCTCGGCGTCAACATCCGTTCGGGCGCCCACTATACGCAGTTCATGGTGTATGACTTTGACGGGGACGGCAAAGCGGAAATGATGCTCAAAACGGCACCGGGCACCAAGATTCTTCGCTATGATCCTGCCGGCAACATGATCTCCCAGAGATACATCACGCTGCTGCCCGAGGATATGAAGGCCGGATATTCCAATCAGGACGATTACCGGCTGAGCAAAACCGGCTACTACGAGCACATGGTAAACCTCTTCATGAACTGGCATCAGCATGAAGAGGTCGTAAGCGGCCGCTGGCCGGCCACGCTCGAAGAAAGCTTCGGCATCGATAAGAAGTACCATTATCCGTTATCCCGTACCGATGCCGTAAGCATGGTCGATCACTTCATGGACACCTATGCGCCGCAGCGAAGCGCCCGCAACAATCTCCGGGCGTTCGAAGGGTTCATCTTGGATGGTCCGGAATATCTCAGCGTATTTGAAGGCGCGTCCGGCAAAGAGCTCGAGACGATCCGGTATAAACCCGGCAGGCATGACGACGGTCTCATGTGGGGCGATTACGCCATGGCCCGGATCGAACCCGGCAATCGCGTGGATCGCTTCCTTGCCGCCGTTGCTTACCTTGACGGGGAACAACCCTATGCCGTATTCGCCCGCGGTTATTACACCCGATCCACACTCGTATCCTACAAGTGGGATGGCCGGCACTTAAGCGAGCATTGGGTTGTGGACAGCGGCTGGACCCCGATGACCAATCCGTTTAACGACAGTCCGCATGGCCGGGACGGGACCGATGCGGCATTCGGTACGTTAACGACGCAAGGGGCCCACTCGTTAAGCGCGGCGGACGTCGACGGCGACGGCAAGCAGGAAATCGTCTACGGTTCGGCAACGATTGACCATGACGGCACGCTGCTGTACAGCTCCATGGATGTGCTTCCTCCTCAAAGCGCGGATCCGGGAGCGATGGCCCGCCTTGGTCATGGGGACGCCATGCACGTCACCGACATCGATCCGGATCGGCCGGGTCTTGAGATCTTCATGGTTCATGAAGGCGGTGCCTACGCCTCTTACGGCTATTCCCTCCGTGATGCGGCAACAGGCGGGCTCCTCTACGGCGGCTATACCGGAAAAGACACCGGACGCGGCATGATCGGCGATATCGATCCCGATCAGCGGGGACTCGAAACATGGGCCGTCGGCACGTGGTCTGCAAATGGAGAACAGCTCTCTACGGCCATGCCGGGCACGAACATGAACATCAAATGGTCTGCGGATATGACCACCCAGATCGTGAATGGTAACTTGGATCAGACGCCGTTCATCGAAAGCTGGCGCAACGGGACGCTGCTAACTGCAGAAGGCACGCGCACCAATAACGGGACGAAGGGAAATCCTGCCCTCGTCGCCGATCTTTTCGGGGATTGGAGAGAGGAACTGGTGGTCCGGACCACGGACAGCTCGGCCCTCCGGATTTACCTGAGCACTGAGGTCACCGACCGTAAGCTCTATACGCTCATGCATGATCCGCAGTATCGGGTCGAGGTTGCCAGACAAAATACAACGTATAACCAGCCCTCTTACACCAGCTTTTATTTCGCATCCGATACGGATTTCTCGGAGGTTCCTATCCCCGTCTATCAATCCCCGGGCATGCTGAACGTGCTGGATCAACTGGTGAGCGAGTATGCCCGCGCAGGGGAACTGGCTAACCCGCTGCTGCCCCGGTTGGGCAATGCCTTGAAACAGGCAGAGCATCACATGAGCAAGGGCTCCAGGGAACAAGCGCTCAAATTTTTAAATACATTCGTTTCTCAGCTGGAGGAGCATAAGAAACCCGGTGCGATATCGGATAGAGCCCGGATGAACTTGTCTTATCAGGCATGGACGCTCATGAGCATGTGGAAATAGCTTAATCGCCTAAAGACAATCGCTAGCCTAAAAAGCCGCTCTCCGGATGCCAATAGCTGATCCGGAGGCGGCTTTACTTCTTGGCAATATTAGAATTGAACCGAAAATCCGTTGAACCGGTGAATGCCCGTTCCAAATCGGACAAGGTCTTTTTCCCGGAGCTCCTGCACGGCTTCTTTTACCACGTCCAGCCATGCCGGGTCCAGTCCAAGCGTATTATGAGAACCGAAGATCCGATTTACGCCTTCGATATTCGCGATCCGCTCCAGCGAGTTAACGAGATCTCCGGGACTTGTCGTCGGGTAGAAGGCATATACCGGCGTCTCATCATACAGCAAATCGCCAGTGAACAAGTACCCGTGGTCGGGTTCAAATATTGCAATATGTCCGGGCGAATGGCCCGGCGTATGGTAGATGACCAGGCTTCGCCCGCCAAGCTCGATGACGTCCCCATCCCGAAGCAGACCGGTCGGCCGCCCCCGATAAGGGGTGTACGCTGCCGGATCGAAGGAAGCCGGTACGGGTCTCGTAATATCGCGCGATATATCCTTGCGGATTTGCTCAATCGAAAGCTTTTTAATGCCGCTGACCAGCCAATCCTCTTCGGCCTCATGCACGTAAATCTCCCCGTACTGCCCGTGACTGCCGATATGATCTGCGTGAACATGCGTGGTCAGTACCATGATAGGCAAATCCGTCAGCTGATCGGTCATCCGCCTCATGTCGTCGATGCCTAGGCCCGTATCGATCAATGCGGCACGCTCGTCCCCTATCAACAGAAACGAATGCACCTTCTCCCAATGCCCGTACTCACTGATGGCAAACGTGCCCTCATCCAGCTGCGATATCGTAAACCACGTATCATCGATCACGATGGTATATTGATTATTGTCCATATGTATGTATCCCCCGTCCAGGATTATCGAATGGTGATATTCTCATGATCATCTTGGAATGCTATCAACGACATATAATAGCTCTTCTCCTCCTCGGAAAGCGAGCTTCTGCCGGATTCGGCCCCTTCCATCTTGAAGTGTTTATCCAGAAGCCCCTTGAATTCTTCCACAAAAGCATGGAAGCTTTCCTGCGTTGCACGAAAGCGGTAGGTTCCCGCAAGATTTTTCCTGTGGTGCTCACTCGTACTGTCCAATGCAAAAGAAGAAGCCGGGGCGGTCTCGATTTTGGCCCGCGTTACATCAAGCGTCTCCATGAATACCTGTCTTGAGGTTTCCACCAAATCCAGGCTTGGCAGCAAATGATCCTCCGGAATGAAGCGGCTTGCAACGGCGCGATAGTATTTCTGCACGATACCGTTCTTCTCTTCCTTCCTGACCACATGGATGATGCCATGCTTCTCCAGCTCCTTGAGATGAAAGTAAATATTGTTCCGCGTGATGCCGAGCATTTCGGCCAGCTGCTGACCGGTGTAGGCATCCTTCACCAGATTCATCAGCATTTTGGTGCGGAGAGGATCCGCAATCGCTTTGAGCTGCTCATGGGTCTGAATTTTATAGACACCAGTCATTTTTATTTTAACACCTCCATATATTTTATCGGTAAAATTAATTTTACTGTTTGATTGGATTTCATCCTACCATGACTTAGATCTATCGGTCAATCCGGACGCCGGTCTCCGGCTTATCAGACGAGCCATTCCCCTTCGCCTGGCGGCTGTGATATAGTATCCACAATCGTCTATTATGACATTATGTTCATCAAAGGATGTGTCTCCATGTTTGACCCGACTATATTCGAAAATTTAAAGGTTGGCATCGAGAATACGGTTTATGACCTCGACAATCTCGATGAAATCATCCGCGTTACCGATCGGAAGGACCTCCTGGATATGGCGACCTTGTCCAGAAGTTTTAGCCTCCGATTCGAGCTGGTTCAGCAATCCGCGGCTTCAGCCGAAATTTGCCTGGAGACCGGGCTGCGGGATTTGGCTGCCGAGATTTTGGAAATTCCGGAAGAACAGCCGGGCTGCGAGTTGAAGCTCCGCTTTCATAAAAACATTGCCGATCCTGCCTACTCGTGCCCGGTTATCGCGCAGATGATTAAAGAGATATGGAACCCCGAGCTCCCGCCGGTGCAAACGATACGCTACGCCTACGGCAACGATACGGTCCCCATCCATAACGCGATCGAGCTTCGCTTTCCCCGCAAAATCAACGAAGAGCAGATGGGAGACATTCCGAATATCACAGAGTTCATGCTCCGTACGCTGGTTGAATTAAACCGGATCTAGCTTGCCTGCTTTCTGTCTAGCTGATCATCCTAACGGTGATGATTCATTAAAAAAAGCCTGCCGCTAATATAGCGGGCAGGCTTCTTCGTTCGTATGATATTAAGCAACAACCAACCGGATCCAGATGTCCGAAGGATCTTGAACGGCCCAGACGCCGTCTCGCTGTTCCAGGTGCAGCCCCGCTTCGCGAATACGGCCGGTTACCGCCTCAAGCGCCTCATGGCTCGGAAGCTCGATCGTATAATTCTCCATTCCCGCAGCGTTCGGCGGCGTATTCGGTACACCGATTCCCGCCCAAACATTGAGCCCGATATGGTGATGGTATCCTCCTGCGGATATAAACAACGCTGCTCCCCCATAATGGGCGGTCAGTTCAAAACCCAGCACATCGCAATAGAATGCACGGGCATCCTGCAGGTTGGACACATGGAAATGCACGTGCCCGATGACGGTCCCTTCCGGAAGTCCAAGCCATTCCTTCTCTTTGGAGAGAGCCAGCAGTCCTTCAACATCGACCGGGTCGGTGGCCATCACATATTCCCCTTTGGCATCGCGCTTCCAGGTATCCCGTGGCCGGTCGGCATAAATCTCAATGCCGTTTCCGTCCGGATCATTAATGTACAGCGCTTCGCTGACCAGATGATCGCCTTGGCCGACCGGCATGTTATGAGCGATCAGATTGGCAAGCGCGAGCCCTAGCGATTCCCGATCCGGTACCAGGATCGCAAAGTGGTACAGCCCTGCCGTCCGGGTCTGCGGTCTTATCAGGTCCGAAACCTCCTCAATGATCAGCAGCGGCTGCTTGCCGTCAGCCGTCAATTCGGCCACCCGGCCATGCTGGCGCAGCATTTTTAATCCAACGACTTCCGTGTAAAAGCGTACCGATTGTGCCAAATTGCTAATCCGAAGAGATACGGGTCCGAGCTTTGTGGATGGATGTATAATGGCTGTCATATTCTCACTCCTTGAATGTTGTTGTTTGATTTTTTCATAAAATATATTCAGGTCCGCGACAGGCTTAACTTGTAATCAAAACAGTTACATCTTACTTGTAATCATTATAGTTACAGGACCATCCCGTTGTCAAACCCAGTAATTAACATATAAACAAAGGCACACCAACCCAGGCCCAAAAGAAAACGCCCATCCTGCAAGGATTGAGCGTATCCTATATCATCTATTCACTGGATGTTCCGTTTGCAGACGCATGGATTTCCCGGACGATTTGCTCCAAATTCACCTCATGCAGCGTATCCTCCATTGCCTTCTGAGCGGCCGAGAACACCGGAACGATCGCCGTTTGAATATGTTTGCCAACAGGACATTTCGTGTCCGAATTCTCGTGAATACCAAACAGGGAACCCTCCTGCACGACATGAACGGCATGATAAATATCCAGGAGCGTAATCCCGGACGGAGGCTTAGCCAGCTTCGCTCCCGCTACGCCGGGTTTCACCTCGACCAGGCCCGCTTTGCTGAGCATGCCGACAATCCGCCGGATGACCACCGGATTCGTGTTCACACTCTCCGCAATATAATCTGAAGTGCTGACGCCAGCCTTATTCATCTCCAGCACGGAAAGAATATGAATGGCCACTGCAAATCGGCTGCTTATGTTCATGCGATCCCTCCTGACGGTCCAAATCTTCAGATGACTAGCATGTAACCATCATAGTTACATTAGACTCCAAAGTCAACGCTCCCGCCGTGTCCATGGAATGATAGGAAAAACTTGCTCATCCATTACGGCACATTGCGATCCTGCCCTAGCTTCATGAAAAAAGCCTCCATCCCGCTTGTGGCTAAGGAGAGGCTTTCTCACCGACGTAACCCGGCCTGAACTTAGAACATCGGGAATACGTATTTGATCAGGAAGTACAAGAAACCAAAAAAGATGATCAGATAAGCAACATACTTGATCAACGTAGAAGCTACCCTGCTGGAGTCGTTACGCTCCTCGATATTGCGGGTCTCGATCTCCACGTCTCGGTCACGCGGTCTGCTCATAGTTTCCACCTCCATCCGATTCGGATTCGCAGATGATGGTTATCTCTTGACGCTTACTACTCTTTACACGCACGTCCAAGAGTTGAACCAATCTTCCGGAGGCGAGAAATCTTAAAGAAAGCCAATCATAGCAGGCAGAACGATAAAAGAAGCCAGCGTGGTCCACAGAATGCACCTGGATACAAGCTTGGGCGCGGCATCGTACTCTTCGGCAAGGATGACCGCATTCACGGCTGCAGGCATCGCCGACAGAATCAGAATGACTGCAAACAAGGTTCCCTCAATGGATAACATCGCGAGCAATCCCCAAGCCACCAACGGGCCCACCAGCATTCGCATCGCCATGCCCGACCAGAATCCGCGCTTTGAGACGGCGAGCGACGCTCCACCCTCCCGAACCCCAACCATCTGGGCGCCCAGTATGACAAGAGCCAGCGGCGCATAGGCGGCGGACAGCATGGAAACACCGGTATTCATCCCTTCGGGGAGCTGGAAATCCGTCAACCGGAAGAGTACGGCAAGCGCTGCGGCGTAAACCGAAGGAAGTGTAAATACGGTCTTGATCGCTTTTACGGCCGAAAAATGAGACCGCGCTGCCAAATACACGCCTAATGTATTCATGATGATGATCTGCACGATGACATACACGGAAGCCTTATCCAGCCCTGCCTGCCCGAATGCAAGCAGCACGAGGGGAAGCCCGTAATTCACGCTGTTGGTAAAAATGGTGGTCAAGGCGAGGCCCGATTTCTCCGTCTGGGACAAGCCGAGCATTTTACCTGCAAAGGCGCTGAGCGCCCAGAGGATGATCACGTTCAACAGGCAAAAGGCAACCGTCACCGTCACCTCGTTCGAGGTGATCGAAGCCTTTTCCAGCGTCTCGAAGATCAGTGCCGGGCTCAGCACATATAAAGACAGGGCCGAGAGCCCCTTGGTTTCAATTCCTTTAAATCGCTTAAGCAGCGCTCCGCCGATGACGGGCAGCGATATCGGAAGGAATACGCTGTAAATCGTAGCCAAGAAAGAAGAGATCATGAAGTCCACCCTTATACTAAGTAAAATATCATCATCTCTACATCCTAACCTAAACCTGCGGCATTCGTCCAAGATTCAAAGACTATAGGTCTAATAGGCTCAGGCTTTGATTATGCCATCTTCCTGATGACAAATGACACCGTGGTTCCTCTGTCCCTTGAGCTGTCGATCATGAGGCCCTGCCCATAAATTTGCTTCAAACGGCGGTCCGTGTTCATAAGCCCGACCCCCTTGGTGGCGCGATGTCCGCTTCCCAGCATCCTTCGGAGCTTCTCGGGATCCATCCCCGCGCCGTCATCCGCGATGATCACCTTGGCTGATTCAGCCTCTCGTACGATGCGGATGGTTACGGTCCCTCCCTGGGTCCGTGCCAACACCCCGTGAACGACCGCATTCTCCACGATCGTCTGCATCGTCAAGGGAGGAAGCTTCCATTGCTGCACGGCAACCTCGTCGGAGATATGCCAACGGACACGCAGCCGTTCCCCGAACCGCTCCCCCTCGATATACAGGTAAGAGCGAACCAAGCCAAGCTCCTGCTCCAACGGTATGAAACGATCCAAGTTGCTGATATCATAACTGGCTCTCAAATAATGGCTGAATTCTGCGATGAGCGCAATCATCCGGGAAGGATCCACCTCGCTTAGCGAAGCGATCGAATTTAAGGTGTTGTGCAGGAAATGCGGCTGGATTTGGGCCTGGAGCCAAGCCGCTTCCATATGCAGCCTCTCCTTAATGGAGTGCTTCAGCTCCAGCAAGGCGCGTACCCTCGTTTTTAATTCCAGGTGATCCACCGGTTTTATCAAGTAATCGTTAGCTCCCGAGATGAACCCCATATGAATGTCCTCCGGCCGATTCCTGGCGGTCAGCAGCAGGATGGGAAGCTCCGATAGCATATACCTCTGCCGAATCGTCCTGGACAGTTCATACCCCGACATCTGGGGCATCATCACGTCGGAAATGATAAGATCCCATTCTCCCTGCTCCAACAGCTGAAGAGCTTCCTCGGCGCGGGTAACGGCCACGATCCGATACCCCTCGTCTGCAAGCAAATGATGGATGACCTTCAGGTTAACCGGATCGTCGTCAACGATAAGCAGCCTGCCGTCGCTTGGACGGGCAAGCGCCAGAGCCTCCGATTCGGCGTCATCCTGTTCGTGCATATCTGACATATTCGATTGCGTCTCCTTCTCTTTCTCTGGATTTGAAGCTGGGGAGACCGCGATAACCTCCTGTTTATCCGCGTTCTCCTGCTTCATCATACCGTCCACTTTCAGCGTGAACGTAAAGTCGCTCCCCTGACCCGGAGCGGATGTTACGGAAATATCCCCTCCATGGAGCTCAACCAGCTGCTTGCTGATGCCCAGTCCAAGCCCCAAACCGCCTCCCGAAGCGGCAAAACCGGAATCTCCCTGCTCGTAGGGGAGGAATATTCGGCTTAACGTCTTTTCGTCCATACCGATCCCCGTGTCGCGAACGTGGACATTAGCCCTTCCTTCAATGACCTCCGCAGCCACCGTGATACGTCCGGCCTCCGTATATTTGATGGCGTTGTGAATCAGATTGAACATGATTTGAACCAAGCGGCTTTCATCCGCCCATACCTTGGGGCCCTCCTCCGCGATCTCGCATACGAGCTCGATTCGCTTGCCTTCCGCCATCGGACGGAGCATGTCCAGCACGCCTTGAGCAGCCGAACCGAGGTGGACGCTCTGAACATTCAACCGAACGCGCTTGTCCTTCAATAACGAAACATCCAACAAGTCGTCCAGGAGCAGTGACATCCGTCTGCCGATGCCGGTGATCAGCTCCAGCTGACTGCGATCCTCTTGCTCCAATACGCTCCCTTTGCGTTCCAGCAGCGTTTGTGCCATGTTGATGATGCCGTGCAGCGGATTTCGCAGCTCATGGGACGTATTCGCCAGAAACTCATCCTTCATCTTATCCGCACGCTGCAGCTGCTCGGCCTGTTCCCTAAGCATGACGCTGTTTCTGGTAAACCGGATAAACCAGAAGGAAGCAAACCCGAGAAACGCAACGATCAGGTCGATCGGGTAAAAAGGCAGTTCCTTAAAATACCGGAATCTTAAAATTCCGCTTATCATAATGTTGCAGGAAACCGCAACCGCCGACAGCAGGATGAAGATCGCAGCTTCCGTCCGCTCGCTGACCGCCTTCCTGGCTAGCGAAGGCACGAACAGCACGGCGCTTATCAATACCACCGACAAATATTTAGAGAGATGGACCATCAGATGAAACGGAAGCAGCAAATAAACTGCGGCATACGAAACCACAAACATCGTGTAGGCTTGGTAAAAGCCCTCCTTGATCCTCGGCTTTAGCAAATGCTTGGTGCACAGAATCAAGCATAAAGATATCGCGACATAAGCAATAACCTTAAGCTTCACCGCCCACTCGAAAGGGATGCCTGGCAGCCATACCAACAGAAGCTTATCATCGTCGCTCAGCGTAGCCAGCAGCGTAAACAGAATAAGCCCGGCAAAATAAAAAAGCCCTCTACTTCGATAGCCGATCAAGTACAAAATAAAAACATAGATCACATGGAGCAATAGCACGATGCACACCAGCAGCTGCATGTTCTCGGAGAAGGCTTTTCCCCTCATCACCGCTTCCGCCGTTCCGAATTGGATCGGCAGCCGGATCCCGCCTGAATCGGCATACTGATAGTTGCTCACTTCCACGATGATATCCAGCTCATCACCGCCAGTCGGGGGGATGAGCTCCATATGGGGGACGATTCTGGCCACATGGGTCTCTGGCAGATCGGACGGATGTCCTGATGCGTGCAATAATTCCCCGTTTACATACAAACGATAGGCTGTACGGATATCGCTGATCCAGATGCCGTAAGTTTTGTTCCGATCCGGTACGAGCAGCTTGAGGCGGTAAGTCCCGTAGCCGATTTGGTTTCCATTCTCGTTCACGCCCTCCCATGGCCCCGGAACCTGTATCCAGTGCGGGTCGGCTCCCGCAGGCTCTCCTCGGGACGTTCCATCCGGGCCCTTCCATTGATTCGGATAAAAGGCCCACTCCCCGTTCAGGGCGACCCTGCTCCGGTCATCCGCCGGCCAAGCCCGAAGATCCAGCACGCCTTCCCGGAATGGAAGTTCCTCGGGTACCGTAATGGTGTTGAACCAGACCAAGCGCACGGAAAGTAAAATCACGATAAACAGAAAAGTAATCCCCAGCAACCTTCTGCCGGAGACGGGCTTCGATTTGATATTGGAATAGATCGACAATATTAACAGTCCTTTATATAACGTATTGTAAGAATCAATAACACTACATAACTGTCCATTATTTTACATCGTTACGATGCAATTGTCTGTTCCCATTCCCTAAAGTTCACATGAATCCACGGGTTCGTCAGGTCGCCTAAACAATCGAAAGCGTTTTGCCCGAACGCTGAAGAGGCTGGTGCGGGCATAATTCGTCAGCGGATACATACTTCACCGTATAGTAGGAGTAGAATCTTTTTCTCCCGGAAGCTTCATAAATCCACGAAAAAAAGTCGAATATCGAATCATCCACCCATCTTCCGTTATATTCGATTAACGACCGCAAATATGGAATCTGGAGCTTCACGCCTCCATTCCACATGAAGATAAACGTATTAAACTCGGCATTTTTTTGCAGCAAAAAATGAACGGTACGCTCATCCAGCAAAAACTTCTCCTGATCACACAGAAATACCGGTCCCTCGTCCGTAGCAACGATGCCAATCCGCTTGCCGTTGAAGTAAACATAGAAGCCTCGGCAATGCTGGACATCCTTAGCTGCATCCAGCTCGATCTCCCGAAACGTACCAAGCTCCAGCCCCATGGCTTTATGCAGCGAAGATTCCTTAAATTTCCGAATGAATTTCATAACCGAATATTGTACCTCCCGATTCTTATGGTTCACACCCTACAGTATAAGAGGCGGTCCTCTACAATTTCTGAACAGGAACCAAAAAGAACGGCCCTTCGGCTGACACATACAAAAAAAATCACCGGTCACAGCGACCGGTGATTCCCTATCTTATGATTGCTTGGCTAGGTCATTTATTGCACATGGGTGATTTGGATTCCATCGCTCCACTCGTCATACCATTTCTTGATGTAAGGGCTCGGCTCCTCACCCATCTCATCCTCCAGCACTTGACGCAGCAGGCTGAATTGACGGTGTACCTGGGCCGGGTTCCCCTGCAAGCCGTATATTTTCATCAATGAATAATAGGCCTTCTCTTCCAAAGGATGCAGCCTCTGGATCGAGGCGAAGCACAGTACGGCCTCTTCGAAGCGTTCCTGATCCACATACCATTCCGCCATGGATAACGATACGCTGAGCCACAGCTCCTTCAGTCTTTGACGCTCGCCTTCCGCCCACCAATAATCATATTCCTGCAGGTAATCGCCCGTATACAGCTTCATCATTTCAAGATGGCCATCGATCGAATCGGCCGATACCGAGGGGGTCGCCATGAACCAGTTCTCCCACTCCTCGATGTCCAGCTGCACGTCTTCGACATTCAGCACATAGCCTTCCGTCGTGTTGGTGATTTGAAATCGGGTATCATAGGGCTCCAATGTTTTCCGGATATGATAAATGGCGGTATACAGCTGGGGATAGGCCTTATCCATGTCAAACTCCGGCCATAGCATATCGATCAGTGCCGACTTGCGCACCAGCTGCCCCCGATGCTGCAGCAAGTAAATGAATATTTCCTGGGCCCGGGTTGTCCGCCAATGAAGCATGGCGAATTGCCCCTGCTCGTTCGGCTGTTCGATCATAACCTGGCGGAACATCGTCATCCGAATTTTACGATTGGGGTTCAGGACCTCTTCCGGTCTGGACGCAATGCGGCTTCGCAACCGCTCCATCGTTTTGGCTACTCGATCGATCTGGACCGGTTTGACGATATAATCGACGGCATTCAATTCAAATGCGGTAACTGCATATTCGTGATATCCCGTCACAAATACAATGCAGAGATGGGGCTTCTGCTCCAGCAGCTGTTCCGCCAGCTCGATCCCGTTCAATTCCGGCAAGCTGATATCCAAAAACACGATATCCACGTCCCTTGCAAGAATTTCCTTACGCCCCTCAAAAGGATTCGTATACGTACCGATTACATCTATAGGCATGGTATCCAGTTTTAACAGCTGACGTTCTAAATACTTCAAGGCCAACGGTTCGTCATCTACGAGAATTACCTTCATTCATATAACTCCTTGGATTGGAAAAATACGGTCCTATGTAAACTATATTGATTCCAGCGCACGGTTGCAACAATCGAAAGCATGTTTATGACAATATTCTCTTATTTTTTCACTTGAAAAACTCATAATTCCAAGTATAATACTTGGTATAAACAGGTTTATACGTTTGCTAAGGGGGCATTCAACATGGAACATGGCGATAAAGAACCGACATCTCTGTCCCTTGATGATTATCTGGATCTTCTCAACTTGGCGATTCGCTTGGAAGATCGGAAGTGGCAAGCAGACATCATTCGTACACTTCACCACATGCAGGAATCGCTGGGCGAGGAACAAGCGAAGTCGGAGGAATGCACGGAACAGGAGCTGTGGCAATGCGTGGATCAAATCAATGAACGGATGTCTGCCCTGTATCATGAATTGAAAGCAACAGACGATAAAGATATACAGCGGAAGCTGCTGGACCAAATGTGGGAGCTGAAAATTGCCCGGGTTGAGGTTTTTCGAAAAATACGCTCGATTTATCAATAAAGAACAAAGACGATAACTCCTTAGGGGTATCGTCTTTGTTTGTTCTGGATGCCCAATGCGTCAGGATAAATTCAAATGGTAATGCACAAATTCATCGTCCCGCTTATATCCTGCGGATTCGTACAGGCGTTGAGCGGCCGTGTTGTGAAGCTGCGTCGAGAGTGTCAAGCCTTTAGCCTTGGTCTGAACGGCGTGCGCACGGGCTTGATGAAGCAGTTCCCTTCCAATGCCAAGCCCGCGATATTCGGAATCCACGTACAGATCATTCAGAATCCACAACCTGGACATGGATAGCGACGAGAAGGATGGATATAATTGTGGAAAGCCTGGCGTGGCCAGGGTTTCCCCGCGGGTGCAGTCCGCTAAATATATAACGGAATCGCCACGGGTCAGCCTTTCCCTGATATATTGCCGGGCCCCGTCCAAATCATCTTCACGCTCATAAAATTGCCGATACTGATTCAACATCGCGGCCGCTTTGTCCAGATCCTTCAGCTCTGCTTGATATATGCGAATCTCTGCCTTCACATCCTCCACACCCTTTTCGTCCCTTGTTTTCCCCAAGTGTACTGGATATCGGTTAAGGTTTGGAATGCAGAATACCATGAAGGGTTTGCACGTATCTTCATCTTCGCGCTGCGATGACTTCTCTATTGGGCCTGAAATTCATTCTTCACGTATCGTTACTTAGATCGCACGTCCTACAATAACCAGATCCCGCTTGACTCCGTCAAGCTCCGCTACCGCTGGGAGAAGCCCCCACTGGTCGAAGCCGAACTTCTTCAACAGCTTGAGGCTTGGTTCGTTATGACCGAAGACGAATCCGACGAGGTTGCTGACGCGAAGACGCGGGCACTCCTCGATGGCCTTCTGGATCAATAGGCTGCCGGCACCAACGCCGCGATATTTCTCGTTAACGTAGATACTGATTTCAGCTGTCCCGTTATAGGCGGGACGGCCATAGAAGGATTGAAAGCTCATCCACGCAACCAGCCCGTCATCAGATCGCATGACCCAAAGAGGGCGAAAATCGTTGCTGTGCTCTTCAAACCAGCGTATGCGGCTCTCCACCGTGACCGGCTCCAGATCGGCCGTTACTTTTCTGCTTGAAATCGTTGAATTGTAAATGTCCACAATGGCCGGCAAATCCTCTTTGACGGCATAATCGATACGGTATGGATGCGTCACGATGTTCTACCTCCGAATAGATGTCTTTATTACGAGATCTATTGTACAAGAGGTAACGGAAAAACGCTTCTATTTTCTCAAGCCGCGATTCATTCACGAGGAGAACTTTACTTACGTGATGGAACGCGATACCCTTACATTAACGGCATGATGAACGTCTTTGAGTAAAGAAAGGAATGAACAGGATGAACGAACGACTGCAAAGTTTGCTGTTATCCATGAAGGATCAGGGCTGGGATCATGTCCTGGTGACAGACCCCAAGCACGTTTATTATTTGACCGGTTTTGCGAGCGATCCCCATGAGCGCTTTCTCGGCCTGCTCCTCTCCTCCGCCAATGATCCGGTGCTTATCGTGCCGGCATTGGACGCGAACGCGGCCGAGGCCGCTTCAACCGTGAAGAACATTGTCACGCATCAGGATACCGATAACCCTTACCTTTTGCTTAAGGAGCAGATTCAAGGCACCGCCGGAACGCTGGCGCTGGAGAAGGATCAGCTGACCGTCTCCCGCTATGAACAGCTGCGACAGCATGTGAACGCGGACCGCATCGAAGATGTCGGCCTTGCACTGCGGGATCTTCGGATTCGAAAGTCTGCCGAGGAAGTGAAGATCATCAAGAATGCGGTGAGGCTGGTCGAAGATGTTCTGACGCAAGGCCTGGCCCGGGTAACAATCGGCGTCAGCGAGCTGGAGCTTGTCGCGGAACTGGAGTACTTGATGAAAAAGCTTGGCGCGGACGCGCCCTCCTTCGCCACGATGGTATTATCCGGCTCCAACACCGCCTTGCCTCATGGCGTTCCCGGTGCGCGCCGAATCGAAGCCGGGGATCTGCTCATGTTCGATTTGGGAGTATACGCCGGCGGTTATGCGTCGGATATTACCCGTACCTTTGCCGTAGGCGATCTGAAGCCGGAAGCCGTTAACATCTATGAGACGGTTCTTGCTGCGAATCTGGCCGGGATTCAGGCCGTCAAACCCGGCGTGACCTATGGCTCGATCGACCAAGCGGCACGCAAAGTGATTGACGACGCGGGTTACGGCCATGCCTTCGTACATCGCCTAGGTCACGGGCTTGGCATGGATGTCCACGAATATCCGTCCGTTCACGGGTTGAATCAGGACATATTGCAGCCTGGGGCGGTCTTCACCATCGAGCCCGGCATTTACCTGCAAGGCATCGGCGGCGTGCGAATCGAGGACGATGTCATCGTGACCGGCGATGGCGTCGAGGTGCTGACCTCCTTCCCGAAAGAACTGACCGTCATC